>JACCWJ010000001.1 GCA_013697705.1 Gammaproteobacteria bacterium
GAGGCTGGATCCCGCGATCAAGTCGCGGGACGACGTGGGGGGGGGTGTCGCGGGACCCCTGTAGGAGTAAGTCGCGAGACCAGATAGGAGTAAGTCGCGAGACCAGATAGGAGTAAAATCGCGTGACCCTGTAGAAGTGTATATCGGGACCACGCGGTGTATATGTCACGAAGGCGAGTGCATAACTTCTTAGTATGAACCGATTGCTACGGACGACCTACTGACGATTTCAAATAAATGGAATATAAACCTCGATCAATAAATTTCGTATAATCGGCAGAATTAAAAAATTCCACCAAGGCGTCCTGGGGAGAAACAATCATATTATTCACGACGACAACAAGATCGGGCTTGCTATTGAGGCGCCAATATTCTAATGCAAGATGATTATTTGAATTCGGGGTCAACCATAACGAGCTAGTCATAGGTTTAAGAGCAGTTAACAAATAAAATCCAGCGCTACTAGGATACACAGCAATATTTGCGGGATGATTTTTGCCAATAATGTCGTGCAGGTCGCTAGACAAAGCTTTTAACGCAATCGCCTTTTTTGAAGTGGTGTACAAAAATTTGTAAGGGCCTTCGGTAATTTGCGAATCCATTTGTGAGTAGTTTGCTTCTCGGTAAATAAAGGCAAATTTATAATAAATCAATGTGCCCAAAACTGCGGTTACCGTAGTGAGGGCGATCATGGAACCTACTACTGCATTTTTTATTTTAAAAAATTTAAAAGTGCTGAACAAATTGATTAATGTCAGATAGATTAAAATAACCGTAGCCAGAAAAGCTGGTAATAATCCAACCATTGCATTCAGGAAACCATTACTGCTGGCAAAAGCAGTGACGCTGCCAGCGATGACAGAGGGTAGCCACATAATCATTACCAAGCGCTTTGCGAAGTGCGGGTGATCTGTAAAACGCATATAGATTGGAGCTAACAAGCTAAAGTTAATAAATAATGGATGCCAAACTTGTAGATTGCCACCCAGGCTATATTCAGTCAGATATATTATCAGCAACATGATCGGCAATAAAACTAAACTACCGTAACACCACATTTCTATGTAGCGGCTCCAAGGAGACGCATTTTCATTCATGGAATTTTTGGTAAAGAAAGATCTGATCGTTTGTAACAGAATTCCTAAAAGCAAAAATACAAACAGCCCCCAATAATAAATACTACCTAACCATGATTTAAATAAGGCAGGTAATTGCGATGTATTTTTGTTTCCATACCCTATTTCCTTTAAATTGTAATAAATATTAAGGACTTCAGTTTGATAGTTAAACACAATTAAGGACAATATAATTATGACGGGTAAGGCGCCTAAAATAAAATTAGAAAAAACTCGTTTGTATCCTAAAACAAAAGCTGCCATCACCATCGCAACCGCAACAGGAATCGCAAAGGGTGGATATGAAAAAACCGCAAGTGCGTAGAATAGGCCCCCCATTTTAAGATAACTATTGTGCGCTGTTTTTTGTTCGGAATATAAAAAAGTTAATAGAGCAGCTGTGGTGAAACAAAAGATGGCTAGGGTGTTATAAGACAATCCTTGAATGTTAAAGGGAACGTAAAGAATTGGAATGGTGGCAATTAATAATGCTCCTCCTTTGCCTACTTCATTTTTAAAAGTGACATAGGTTAATCCCCCCAATAACAGGTTAAATAGCATATACAGATGTCGCGCAAAAAGTATTACGCCATCCGTACTATGATTGATGGAAAAAAAAATTTTGTAAAATGGATAAAGTAAGATAGCCGCAAATTGGCAAATAGAGTACTCATCAATAATAGGTCTACTACCTAAAATAAAACGATAAGGGAGAGCTGCATAAAAGGATTCATCAGTGACATCAACTCCTAGATAGAGCCTTAAGTAGGAGGCTATGCATACCATACTTACTAGCACAATCGCGTATTTTTCAATCCATTTGATATTTTTCATGAAAGATCCCTAATTTAAGACTTAGTTGCTACGGCTAAAATAGAGCCACCAAAAGGAAATTTTATTCCGGAACTAATCAGTATTCTCTCAACATTTTGGATGAATTTAAAACCCGTATTTAACAGGTTAGGAATCTCAAATTCTACTGGCACATTCCCTTTAGAAAGATTGAGTTTATAGCGAAGTCTAGAGAGATACATGATTGGAAAAAGTAGTGTCATAAAAGAAGTCATTTTTGTAATCTGAAATCCTGCCGCAGTTAATTTTTGCTTTAAATCTTTTGCTGTATAGCGACGAACGTGATGTGCGTAATCATCGCTACCACTCCACATAAAAGGATGTTGCGGCACCGTAAGAATCAGGCCGCCCTTAGGCTTAAGCGCTTGGTAAATTTGCGTTAGTACTAGCTCGTCCTGCTCTATGTGTTCTAAAATATCAAAGGCGCCCACCACATCGAATTTATTTTCAAAATCAATTTTCAGTGCGTCCATTTGCACCAGTTCAACATCTTGCGTACGTTGCCTGGCAAAATCTAATCCTTCAATATGCAAATCTCCACCGGTAAAGTGAATATTGGTAAATTGGTTGGAAAGAAATGACAATACACAACCCGTGCCACACCCAATTTCCAAGAAATTATTAGCAGCTGAAAAATACCGCTTTAGCATAGCGCAAATTAGCTTATTTCTTGATTGAAACCAAAAATGATTATTTTCTATTTCAAATAATTTTTCAAAGGCATCAGTCGGGTAAGAATCTGTAAATGTTTCCATAATTAGTCTTTCAATAAATGATAAATATCCTGGGCATGTCTAAATTTAAATCCTAATGAGCTGTAGAGATTTAAAATGGTGGTGTTTGCCATGGAAATTGAACTTGTGATTTCTTTGTGGCCAGTGAGAAATAGTTTTTGACAGATTTGTGTCCAAAAAAATTTGGCTAAACCTTTACCACGGTAATTGCTCTGTAAAGCATGTAGCACAAGTTTGTTATTTACATAGGCGACAAAACCTGCAGACTCCCCTCCATAGGTAAACCTAAAAACATTGCCCGATTGTACTAGCTGCGTTAACCATTGACTATACCTTTTGTCCGCAACGGAATTGTCGATGTTGAAATCACGATAAAAACGACTATAGACGAAAACATTTGCTATCATCGCCTGGACTTCCTGCGTATCGGTAAACTCCATTAAGCCAACTTTTTCATCATAGTGAGCAATAAAGCGCTCTTCGCTGCAAAAGGGCTCAACTAACGTATCGCAATAATAAAATCCCGCATCGATAAACTGTTTCGAAGGAAGAAGAGGGTCAATTTTCAATGTAAAATGGCCAGAGTTAATCTTAATAAAATCAAATATTTCATTAGAAAACTGGCTAACTTCATAGGATGGCATGCCCAAACAGGGGTAATCCCAGGGTGTTTGTTTCAAACCCTCAGGAAGCATTGCAAGTACGCTCTTTAATTATATATAAAGGACGGCGTTTAACCTCATCAAAGGTTCTGCCTAAATAAATTCCAATGATGCCTAAGTTACCGATAATTATGCCACTTAAAAAATAGAGTGACGCCATTAGGCTACTCCAGTTTGAAATGGGAGTATGATAAATAACAGATTTCAGCAACAGTGTTATACCATATAACAAAGCAAGCGCTGAAATTCCAAATCCCACTTTAACCGATATTCTAAGGGGCTTGTCCGAATAAGCGATAATGGCGTCAGTCGCTAATTTAAGACGTTTTCTAAACGTGTAAGTACTTCTACCCACATGCCTATCTTCTCGCTTAGCTTCAATGGCGCCGACGGAAAACCCCGTCCAATTGATCAAACCGCTAAAAAAGCGCGCCTGTTCTCGCATGGTCTTATAGTTTTCTAAAACCGGCTTCGATAAAATACAAAAATTCCCTGAGTACTCTTCATGCTCCATTCCAGATAAGAGACGAAATACTCTATAAAATGATCTGGTAAGTAGCTTATGTAACGGAGACTCTGGACCATTCAATCTTTTGACAAATACAATATCATGCTGTGCATTTATTGCTTTTTCGTACAGGATAGGAATAGTTTCGGGCGGATCTTGCAAATCACAGTCCATCACCACGACCCAGTCTCCCTGACAAAAATCAAGCCCCGCTGTGATGCCATAATGTTGACCGAAATTTCGCGTAAATCGCAGCCCTTTAACACGCTTGTCTTGTTTAGCAAGCGTTGAGATGAGCAACCAGGAATCATCCTTGCTGCCATCGTCGACTAAGATCAGCTCATAATCGAGAGGAAAATTTTGTAAGGCTAAAGAAATACGCGTGTAGAGCACATTGATACATTTTTCTGAATTATAAATAGGCACTACAATGGAAAGCATTGAACCGCTCATACGACTAAGGACGCGGATGTTGATTGGGCTTTATAAATGGCTCCAATTACCGCCTCTATTCCTGTAAAGCCCTCCCACAGGGGTAAGCGCACAATTCTTTTATAAATACTTTCACAAACTGGGAGAGATTCAACAGGCTTACCAAATTTTTTACCTGCAGGAGATAAGTGTAAGGGAATATAATGATGAGGAGCGGTAATGCCTTGACTAGCCAAAAATTGCCGAAGTTGCGTCCCCTCTTGTTCCGTGGGTGCTATCAAATAATAAATATGGGCGTTGTGGAGTGAGCCTTTAGGCACAGAGGGTCGTGAATAGCCCCATTTTTCTATATCTACTAACCCTTCATGAAATTGTTGCCAGATAGTTTGTCGATTCTTATTAATCACGTCCATTCGTTCTAATTGTCCCAATAACACCGCCGCGCCAAATTCGTTCATGACGTATGAAGAACCTAAATCTTGCCAGGTATATTTATCCACAAGACCCTCAATAAAGGCATCACGATTAGTGCCCTTTTGGCAGATCACTTTGGCACGATCTATCAATGCTTCATCATTGATAATTAAAGCGCCCCCTAGGCCCGCTGTAATATTCTTAGTGTGATGAAAGCTTAACGTGCCGAGCTTTCCGAAAGTCCCCAAATATTTGCCATTAAATTGAGCGCCTATACATTGCGCAGCATCCTCGACAATAGGAATACCTTTCGCATCAGCAATTGCACAGATGGCAGCCATATCGCAGGCTACGGCGGCATAATGCATCACCACGATCGCCTTTGTTTTAGGGGTGATGGCAGCCTCTAAGGCAAGAGGATCCATATTCAAAGTATCTTTCTGTATATCAACGAAAACAAGCCGGGCTCCAAAAAGGGCAAAGGCATTTGCAGTTGAGACAAAGGTAAAACTGGGTAAGATAACTTCATCACCGGGCTGAATGTTGAGTAATAGAGCACTCATTTCTAACGCGGCGGTGCAAGAATGTGTCACCAGCATTTCGCGTTGGTAATAATTTTTCAAAAAATCGCGACAGAGCTTGGTGTAAGTCTCGCTAGTTAGGTGAGATGGGTTAGCCAATAGGTCGTTTACCGCGGCTATTTCTTTTTCGCCAAAGTATGAGAGACTGTAAGGAATTTTGCTCATGCACGATACCTGTGAGTAGTTTTTTCCAAGGGTGTATCTTACCAGCTTGCGTTATTTGTGAAAATATTTTTTGAATCTTCGTCGCCTTATGAACGAATGCTTATCTCTTTACCCCTCCAGTCCTCCGCCGTCGTCCCGCGACTTGATCTGACTTGATCGCGGGACCCAGGAATTAGGTGTTACAAACACAAAACGATATACTCCACAGGTTTTTCGAGAAAACAAAAAGGAGTATTCAAAGACCTTAGATTCTCTTCTGGGTTCTTCTGTGGTTCAATTCGTGTCATTACATATTTGGGCTAACAGTCTCGATCCTTAGTTCAGCTAGGGTTTAGCTAGGATCGTTCGTATTCATATAGGTTTAATAATCTAATTTTAGGGATAATGGTGAAAATGTTTGGCGAATCTATAATGAATCGAATAAGCGTCCGGAATCTGTCATTGACAAAATTTGTTAAGGCGGAATTCTTTATCTTTTTAATGTTAAGTGGCATAAATTCTCTTACGACGTATACAGTATATTTATTATTGATAAATATTCTCAACTATAAAGTCGCTTACAGTATTACTTATTTGTTAGGAATAGCCCTTTCCTATTTTACGAACAGTACCATCACGTTTAAAACCCAGCTTTCGTTCAAAGGCTTAGTGAAATTTTATATTATTTATCTGTTGCAATATTTAGTAAGCATCGCTCTATTAAATGTTATGGTCGAACATTTCAATGTTCATAAATCACTGGCCCCCATATTCGTGATGGGCATAGTTGTTCCTATTTCATTTTTCGTAGTTAAATTTGCAACTACAAAGCCGTAGCACTTACACGATATATATAGCAAAAAGATTATTTATGTAGCGGGAAAGAAAAGTGGGCCACTGAGTGCGGCCCACAAATATTAATAGGGATAAGGACGAACAATAGCGCCAACTGCACGTCTATCATTGCGACCATAACAAACTAACTTGGTAACAGGATAAATGAAGTAGCGTTTTGGATGGAAGCAAGTGTATTCACCACGACGCCATTCACAAACAGTCACCCGACGATTAACTCGCACACCTGTTTGATAATAGGTTACATAACGGCACACACGGTTATTTTCGCTCCAAAAATAACGACTTAATTGACGTTCACGCCAGATAAGATAGCTTAACTCTTGGTCACGATCATAGATATCATCCCATTCACGTACTTTCAGTTTTCCGTTATACCATTCACGATCACTCAATGCGCGCTCTCTGTGTGACATGCGATAATCTCTATCCTTTAAGCGATTTTCTCGCTCTTTAATCTGCCAGTCTCTTGCACGAAGTTCGCGTTCACGTAATTCGCGTTGACGAAATTGACTCTCGGTATCCCTATCATGAGTTACGCTTGTTATCTTGCCACTGCGAACATCATTCACCGTTGAGGTTACATCAGAGACAAAGCCCCTTCGTTGTTCTACTTGCACTCTGGGCGTAGGATGTACAACGGAGGTTGTGCTGCCGTCGCGACTATCGCGCACATTGGTAGAAAATGAATTTTGCGAACGTGACTCCTCATTACGGCTTTGAGTATTTCTATCCGAAGGACGTTCTCTGTAAGTATGTTGAGTTACCGTAACACGATTCTCATCGTTAGCTTCCGTTCTTACCGGAGCAGTTTGCCGAGTGTAGGGTCTCGTATACTGCACACGTGAGTTACTTCTCATTGTAGGAGCAGGTGAAGTTTGGGCTTGGGCTTCTTCCGCTTTTTTTTGTGCTAATTCATCTGCTCTTTTCTTCGTTAATTCATCTGCCTTCTTTTGAGCATCCTCTTCAGCTTTCTTTTGCGCTTCCTCTACTGCTCTTTTTTGATTATCTGCCATCTCTCTCGCTGCGTCTGCATTTTGAGTAGAGGGTGATACATTTTCAGTAGCAGCGGGAGCACTGACACTCGATTGGAAGCCAGCCGTAGAGTCATCACCAAAGGCGACACTACAAGGCCCTAATATCAAAACAGCGAAGATCGATTTAGTTAAAATTTTCTTCATAATTATTCCTTCTTATAAACTTTAATTGTAAGTAATGAGACTCATGACATGATCAGCGCGATCTGGGTAATGATTCGCCAACCATTCTTTGAAAATTTTTGAGTTAATGTATTTTAGAAGCCAAGCGATTTTTTAATTTTAGCAGTAATGGATTGCTTCGTCTCAAAGAAATCCTTCCACGGGTCAGTTTTTAACTTCTTTAATCTAGCCTTAATATTTTTAAGGTTAAATTCATCGGGTTTTATTCCCTTTGATAATTCTTTCCAGGTGATTGGAACAGAAATTGAAGCGTTAGAACGAGCGCGGGTTGAATATGCCGCGACGGCTGTTGCTCCCCGTGCATTGCGTAGATAGTCGATAAATATCTTGCCTTTGCGTTTTGCCTTACTCATGGTCGCTATGTACTTGGACGGATCTATTTCAACCACAAGGTCCGCAACTCTTTTGGTAAAGTCACGAATTTCATCCCATTCTAATTTAGGTTTAATGGGAATTACAATATGCAAACCCTTGCCGCCCGTTGTTTTTACAAAACTTTTTAGATTAAGTTGCTCAAAGATTTTACGAATTAAAAAAGCACACTCTACCACTTCGCTCCAGCTAACATCCGGGCCAGGATCTAAATCGAAAATAATCTGATCCGGTTTTTCAACATTCTTATTGTTACTGCCCCAGGGGTGAATTTCCAGTACGCCCATTTGCACCAACCCCATCAATCCATTGATATCATCAATAAAAATATAAGGCTCTAATTTTCCATGCTCTAGTATAGGAATACTTTTAATTGCGCCAGCGACTGTTTCATTCATATGTTTTTGATAAAAACATTTTTTATGATCACCCGTTGGACAGCGCACCAAGGTAATCGGTCTATTTTTGATATAAGGCATAATCCATTTTGCCGCAGCTTCATAATATTCCAACAGATCTTGCTTGGTTAGATTTAGTTCAGGGTAAAACACCCGATCTAAATTAGTAAAAACAATGTTACTTCCCGATTTTTTTGCACGGGTTTTTTTTGTCAGTTTAGGGGGATCTTCCACTATGACAACCTCCTTGGGCTGTTCTAAGGAAACTTCTTGTGGTTTTTTATCTTCCCTTAAACCTTTAAATGAAGGATGACGTAAAATACCTTCCTTCGTCATTTCCAAAAATTCGATTTCAGCAACCACCTTGGGTTTGACCCAATGAATGTCTCGCGTGACCCTTTCCGGAAAGAAATCAAATGCGCTCTTTTTCTGTTCATGCTTTTTTATAATGTGTGCGATTTCTTGTAATGACAGCTGAGTAAAGCCGGTGCCCACTCGCCCACAATAAATAAATTTTTTATCTTTATTATAATAGCCTAACAAAAGAGCACCAAAGTATTGTCTAGAAGACTTCGGATCTGTATAGCCGCCAATAACAAATTCTTGTCTGTGCGTACATTTTATTTTTAGCCATTCTCGGGTTCGCTTAAAAATATAAGTGCTATCAATTTTCTTGGAAATAATTCCTTCTAATTTATACTTGCAAGCATTGGAGTACACTTCATCGCCATTCCCAATAATATGATCATTATATTTGACTTCGTTAACAGCGGACTTACTTTGCAGTATTTTTTGCAAAATATTTTTTCGTTCTACCAAGGGGAGATTTGTTAAATTATATCCGTCATAATAGAGGACATCAAAAACGTAATAAATTAACTCCGCATCAACATTTGCATCCTCCATTGAATTTTGTAGAATTTGAAAATTTGTTTTGCTCTCTTTATCCAAAGCAATCACTTCGCCATCCAATAGAATATCTTTAAACTTAAGAGACTTAAGGGCTTGAGTTAAGGCAGGAAATTGATAAGTCCAGTCATTATTACGCCTTGTTAATAACGTAATTTTCCCCTCCTCTATTCTTGCTATTAGCCGATACCCATCCCACTTAATTTCATGTAACCAATTTTCTCCTTTAGGAGGATCAGTTACTAAGGTGGCTAATTGAGGCATTATTTCTGAAGGCATGCTGCCCTTTTTAACGCCTTTGATTTTTGATAAATGAAGAGCTAGTCGTGTTTTTTTAATTTTTGCTTGGGGGGCTTTTTGCTCACCTTTTCTTGTCCAAATTCGCGCTTTATCTTGCTGAATCTGTTTCATGGAACGATCAGTATCGGCACTATTAGGTGCACTTTTTTTGATATCATACTCAGCTTCACCACGGCTATATTCATCATTAATCTTAAACAGTAACCACTGCTGTCTCTTCCCTTCAGGAGAATTTTTAAGTCGAATTAATTTCCAACGACCCTGAAGTTTCTTACCATGTAAATTAAAAGTAATATTTCCACTGTGATAGGCTTTGCGTACATTATCATCCAAGGGTTCCCAAATACCTTTATCCCATACCATTACGGTACCGCCGCCATATTGACCTTTGGGAATGATGCCTTCGAAATTCGCGTACTTCATAGGATGATCTTCTACATGCACGGCGAGATGTTTAACTTTTGGATCTAAACTCGGTCCCTTGGGAACGGCCCAGCTTTTAAGAACTCCGTCTAATTCTAATCGAAAGTCATAATGGAGATGGGATGCTGCATGTTTTTGGATGACGTATAAAAGTTTAGAACCCTTGGTAAAATCCTTTTTTCCATAGGGTTCTTTCGTTTTGCCAAAGTCCCTTTTGTGGTGGTACTCTTCTAAACTCAAAGTAACATCCTTTTTGACGTACGAATGAAGTATAGCCTATCTTTGTAAATTACCAGTGTGGCAAAAAAAAATTAAAACTGTCTATACTTTAATTTATTTTGTTAAGGGAGTTACAATATGAAAATTGGTATGCTTTCACCTCTCTATGAAAGTTGCCCTCCAAAATTATATGGAGGTACTGAGAGAGTAGTGGATAATCTTTGCAAAGGATTGTCAGAACTAGGGCATGAAGTTGTCCTGTTTGCAAGTAATGATTCAACAACTAAAGCTACCTTAGTGCCTGTTGTACCTCAAGCTTTGCGTCTCGCTAATCCCCCTATAGAACAAGACCTACCGTATATTACTTTACAGCTTGCGAAAGTAATGGAACAAGTCGCAGAGTTTGATGTCGTGCATAATCATATTGATTTTTATTCTTACCCTCATATTGATAGTAGTCCCTGCCCCTGGTTAACGACACTTCATGGTCGATTGGATTATCCTGATCTGCAATTGTTATACAAACATTATAAACATCTGCCACTTGCGAGCATCTCCTACGCACAACGCAAACCTCTTTCTTTTTGTAATTGGCTTGCGAATGTTTATCATGGTTTAGATGTAGAGATGTTTAAGCCCCGTTTCAAAAAAGGCAAATATTTAGCTTTTTTAGGCCGAATCTGCGAAGACAAAGGCACGCATGTCGCGATTGAAATCGCAAAAAGAACAGGCATACCGTTAAAAATTGCTGCCAAGATTGGCCCCCACGATAAAGAATTTTTCGAAAGCAAAATTAAGCACCACATTGATGGTAAACTTATTGAATTTATTGGCGAAATTACCGAAGCAGAAAAATCGGATTTTTTATCAAATGCATTAGCATTACTAACCCCTATAGATTGGCCAGAGCCCTTTGGTCTAGTGGTGATCGAGTCATACGCCTGTGGCACCCCCGTGGTAGGCAGACCCTGCGGTTCATTACCAGAGATTATAGAAGAGGGTAAAACTGGCTTCTTACGCAACTCTCTCGATGATTTAACTGCAGCCGTAAATCAAGTTGAAACATTAGATAGAAACTATATTCGAAATTTTGCTAAAGAGAATTTCTCGTATCAAATTATGGCGGCAAAATACGTAAATTTATATAAAGACCTGATCCATTTACGTGAAGGTAAAAAGCCCTATATTGTGCGACCTTCAGCGGCTTAGTTTATATCACTAATTAGTCTTAGTGATGTTTACGCGGAAGGAGGAAATTCAATAGGATTGTCATAACCTCTCCCCTTCCGTAAGGCTTTCATCTACTTCTGAAAGTAGAGAAGGTTTAATAACCTGTAGAGCCTCATTAATTAATACCGGTAAGGGGTTTTTACTTTCAGGATCCAATTCAATTTTTATCCCTCCTTTTTCAACCAAAACTTTGAGCCATTGTTGATGATATTGCAGATTAAATTGTAAACTTTGGACGCGCATCGGTAATTGCGGAGTGAAACTTAAAGTATTGTTTTTGATTTCCATACCCGCAAAACACATAAGCGCAATATTAAGGCAAGAGGCCATTGCCCCGAGATGGATGCCTTCGGGAGTAGTGCCCCCTTGCGTATCCATTATATCGCTATTGAGAACATCTTGATAAAATTTGAGCGCTATATCTTGCTCTATATATTTAGCCAAAGAAGCCAGCACTACCTTACTCAAGGTTGATCCATGCGAGGTTCGTTCAAGGTAATAAAAAATATTTTTAATTAATATTTCATCGTTGAATGAATAGCCAAGTTTGGCAAAAATTGTGGCCAGCTCTTCACTCGTAAATAAATAAAATAACATCAACACATCGGCTTGCTTTGATACTTTATAGTTATCGGGTGAATCGTTTTCTGCTTTCAAAATCCGATCTAACCGTTCAATATTACCGTATTTTTCTTTGTAATATTCCCACTCAAATTCGGGGAGGATTTCATATCCTTCAAATTGGCTAATAATGACATCATCATGAAAAGGAACTTTCATTTTTGTAGTGATTTCATTCCAGCGTGCCAATTCAATATTATCAATATGTAATAACTCTTGGAGTTCTTTTGATCTCGAGGGACTCAGCAAAGTTAAAATTTCTAAGGCACGCTCAACAGACCAGACCGCCATAATATTGGTATAAGCATTATTGTTAACACCATGATAATCACTTTGTGGATATTTTTCATGATATTCATCCGGGCCCACGATATTCTTAATTTCATATCGCGCTTCGATTTCGTTATATGTCGCAATACTTGACCAAAAACGTGCAATCTCAAGTATCATTTCGGCGCCATAGTCCGCCAAAAAATTCTTATCATTGGTCACTAAATAATAGCGCCAGATGTTATAAACGATCGCTGCATTAACATGTCTTTGATAATGACTATAATCCGGCAACCATTCATTAGAGCGAGGATTCAAATGAATAGGCTGAGTCACTTCATCCCCATTGCTCGCGCTTTGCCAAGGATACATTGCACCTTTATAACCAGAATTACGCGCGAGTAATCTAGCCATATTTAAGCGACGGTAGCGATATAAGAGTAAAGAACGCGCCATCTCCGGAAAGTAAAAAGTATAAAATGGCATAATAAAAAGCTCATCCCAAAATATATGCCCGCGATACGATTCACCGTGCAGCCCACGTGCCGGCACACCAATGTCTAAATCAACAGAATTTTTTGACACGGTTTGTAGCAAATGAAATATATGTAGATGCAGAATTAATTGATCGTCACCTTCGGAGACAATTTTAAATTCACAGCGACGCCATAAAGTATTCCATGCCAGCTGATGTGCCTTCAATAATGACTCAAATTTTTCTTTCTTGATGAGACGCATCATATTTTTGGTATCTGTCAATGAGTCGCTACTTGCCGCATCTTTATTAGTAGCCACGGTCACAAATTTTTCAAGCACCAAGGATTCTTGTGGATTAATAAAAGTCGTAAAATAGCAATAAACTGTGGCAGAATTTGTCTCAATAAAATCAGGTAAATCCTGTAAAAGATTGTCCTTATAGAATCGGTGATGCGCCGTATATGCAACCTCAATGTGGGATTGATGTGTGCGCACTAGCAAACTAATTTTACCATTCTTATAACCCTTTACTTTTAATGTCTTAAGATGATCTTGATTTAAATCACGATAACGCGCTACCCCACTGTTTTTGATGCTTCCATCCAGTCCCGATTTTAAAGTAACGCGACCTGCCCAATTTTCAGCTTTGAGGTGAAATTTCTGACAAGCAAGATGCGAATTCGCCATGCTCACAAATCGAGTATATTCGAGATGGGTAATCCGTCCCTCGTTATCTTCAACTTTTAATTTACGTGTTAACACACCCTGTTTTAAATTAAGGTTTTGGTAATAACTTAACACTTTGAAATCAGCAAAAGAAAACCAGGGACCTTCTTCTATTTTAAAAGTGAGTGGTAGCCAATTCGGCATATTTACCAAATCCTCGTTATAGATATCCTTACCCCCGATAATACTTTTGACTCGGTTGTAACAGCCTGCAAAATAAGTGCCGGGATAATGAATATCATCCGCTTGAGATTCTTCACTCGCCCCACGGGTTGCAAAATAACCATTGCCTAAGGTGCAAAGTGCTTCGCGTAAAGTTTCACGTTCAGGTTCGTAGTCGTTATAAGTTAAATTCCACGTGTGCTCTGAAGAGAGGTTAGTATCAAGTAAGTTAGCAAAAATAGTGTTAAAAAAATGATAAACGTCACGCGGATTATGTAATCGGTAATGCGCATGCGTCTTTTTTACTTCATCAGAGATTAATATTCCAATGCCTATTTTTTTGATGGTATAAAAAACATCTTCGTCGGTGACATCGTCCCCAAGATAAATAGGCAGGACATCTTTGCCCTTATAATCAAGTTGCTCCATTATCCACTTGAGTGCCTTGCCTTTATTCCAATTAAGATTAGGCCGAAGCTCGAATACTTTTTTGCCATAATGTTTGATAAGCGTAGGCTGACGTTTTAACACGTCATCTACAATCTGTTCGATTTCAGGTACATATTTTTCATCAACAAGGCGATAATGCACCGATAAAGAAAGTTTTTTATTTTCAATAAGTACATTGTCAAATGTAGCTAAATCTCGGACAAGGTCTAAGTACGCGGCTTGCACGGCGTCAGAAAACTCTAAGCCTCTTTCAAATTTAGTTGCAAAATGAGAAGGGCCAATGATTTCGAGGCCGTGATTTCCGGCGTAATATAATCCATTGAGTCCGACCATGGTTTCCAGATCTGAAAGTTCTCGACCGCTGATGATTGCAATGGGAAAATAGTTTTGTAATTTTAAGAAAATATCCTTTATATCATTAGAAAGCTTGGCAAGTTCTGGTCGTTTAACAATCGGGGTTAACGTACCATCATAGTCACAGAATAAAATAATTCTCTTACCTTCTAACTTTTTTTCTATTGCTGCATAATTATCGCTCGCTAAGGGTGGATATTTTATGAAGCGTTCTCTAATACGGGAGAGAGGCAGTTCAGACAAGTCATTAACTACGATATCTGCTCCCTGCTGCTCAAATTGAGCAGCCCATTTCTTTTGTCGATCAATACCAATAACTAAACCAAACTTGCCTGCCTTACCCGCTATAATGCCGGACAGCGCATCTTCTATGACCACTGTTTTTGACGGCGTCGCTTCAATTCTTTTTGCAGCTTCCAGAAAAATAGCGGGGTCAGGCTTACCTTTTAAGTTGCAAAGCTGTAATGCCTTACCATCTACAACAGCATCAAAGAGATGAATAACATCTGCTTGAGTGAGAATATCGCGACAATTTTTGCTAGAAGAAATGACGGCCGTTTTAATATTATTTTTGCGTAACTCTTTGACCAGATCAATAGTGCTTTTAAACACACTGACGCCTTCTTTCTCAATTAATTGTAAAAAAAATTGATTTTTGACCTCAGCAATTTTTTCGATTAACTGCTCTTCACTCGGGTTTAGGGTGTCAGCGGATTCAATCAGCTTTCTTGATTGCAAAAAATATTTGATGCCATCTATGCGACTCAAACCATCCACATAACGAATATAATCATCGATGGTAAATGGCTCAAAAGAGATATTTCTTTGTTTCGCATTGTCTTCAAGATAGTGATCAAATATTTTTTTCCAAGCCTTAAAATGGACTTGGGCAGTGTCGGTAATTACACCATCCATGTCAAAGATCGCACTCATCAATTCCATTTTGAGCCCTTACTTCTGGTAATCTTCACATCCAGTGAAGCTAATATCACATAGAGAAAAAATAATAGTAACTATTCAGCACTTGGCAAAGAATGCTCAGATGTGGCTGAACAGTTACTAATAATAATACATGTTCTAGGTTTTTGTATCTACTCGCCCCCACCCAAAGTAATTAGTTGGCTGGGACGTCTTTTCCACCCATCCTTATCTCACCTCTCCCCCTGAATGAGGGAGATGACCTGCATCCAAGGTACGGTATTTAATTATATATTCCTTATTTGGCACCAGATCCATACTATTGACACCTATTTGTACCCTGGCTTGTTGCTTAGGCGTTCTAAGCGGTTGCAGGGTAAGCCAGGCCCGATCAGCATGCATTATCTGGAGCTTAATAGTTTCCTGAGTAATAGATACGTGGAAATTAAAATCTAAATAAGCGAATTGGAGTGACACATTATGCAAGTTGGGAGGAAGCTGTGGATTTATCGATAGTTGTCTTTCTTCGATACGAATACCGCAAAATCCATAAACCAGCGCTACCCAAGAACCCGCCACGCCTGGCATATGCATGCCCAAATGAGTATTTCCGAAAATATTTTTTTTATCAGTGTTCAACGATATATTGAAATATCGATAGGCTTTTTCATCAAAATTGAGTTGCGAGGCGACCCCAGCATAAATAGGAGCACTCCATGAGCTCTTGTGTAATGACCTTGCATCATAAAAATGGAAATTGCTCTCGGCTGTTTTTCGATCAAATAAGGTGGGCAACAAAAATAATAACAAGACAACATCCGCTTGCTTAATCAACTGAGTCTTGTTTAAATCAATTAAAAGCAAGTCTGGAGGGAAGGTAGGTAAACCAAAAACATCTAAATTGGGCAATCTTACATTTTTAAGGGATAAAAAATCATCAAATTGTAAGATGATTTTTTCATGCGCAGGAAAATGTAGACGATGAGAAATTTTTATTAATTTTTGTTTTTCTTTGGCATAAAATTTATTATCTTTTAAAATTTTTGTGGTTTCTGTTGGATATTCGCTTAGAAATAATTCAATTAATTCCAGCGTTTTTTCCAGAGACCATGAGACTAGTTTATTGGTATACGCATTATTATTGACATTATCATGAAATTCATCCGGTCCCATAACCTCTTTTATTTTGTATAAATCATGTTGCTTATTATAGACGGCCTTACTTTTCCAAAATCGCGCCATCTGAATCGAGAGTGTTAAGCCCATTTGAAGCATGAACTCGATATCGTCTGTGGCAAAAAAATAATGATAAATGGCATAAAATATAGCCACATTAATATGCAGTGATTGCTTACCCGTATGGACGATTTTGAGGGTGGCATCTAAATCTTCTGACCAGGGAGGCGTTTCATCCTTGCCAGACTCTGCTGATTCCCATGGAAATAATGCACCTTTAAATCCACGTTTGTGGGCCAATTCTAACGCTGCAGGTAAACGTTTAAATCGATACTCCAGCAAATGACGAGCAATCAATGGGTCATAGAATAAGGCGCTGGGGACAAACAGTAATTCCGTTTCCCAAAAAGAATGTCCTTTATAACCCTCACCGGTAAGTAATTTTGCACCAATGCTTACATCTTTAACTTCTGGATGCGCTGCGATCAAAAGATGATAGAGGTTGAAACGTAAAACAGATTGAATATCAGTGTCACCCACTATTTGTATATCGAAGTTGACCCATTTTTTTTCAAAAATTTGAATATGATCGGTTAATAACTGATTAAAACCTTTTTTTATTGCATTTTGTAAGGTGGTTATAGTAGTGGATTTTAATTTTTGCCGGTCTGCCGTATTTCCTGCAGTATCAAATGTAATAATTCGTGTAATTATGGCCGTTTGACCTTTACTAAGATGAATATCAAAAATATTTGTTTCAGAAATACTCCGAGGCTCACCGTCTACGGTTAAAAATAATTGTTGCGCATAACCAATTTCATTTTGGCAGTCTAATGACTCCACGGAAAGATAATGTAGACCATCCTTCTTTTCAACATCAAAAATATTAAAGGTTTGCACGTCTTTTTCCAGAATGATGCCTTTATTTTTAATGGAGATATTTATGGACGCATCGATAGTAAATTCTTCAGAGACATCCAAGGGGGTTAATACTACTTGCATCGCGGCTAGATTGAGATTATGACTCGACAGAAAGCGCATGCTTTGATAATCGATTCGATTCCCTTGTGCCATCTTAAAAACGGTTTGGCGTGACAATAAACCTTTTTTTAAATCCAAGGTTCGTTGATTCGTTACAAAATTTGCGTCTTCAAGTGTAAGCTTATTATTTTTTGAGATAACAGAAAAATGGAATAGATTAGGAGCATTAATTAATTCTGCAACTTTGGAGGCTGCGTGGTCAAAAATGCCTGCGAAAAAAGTGCCGGGAGTGGAGTTAACAGATGCTTCCTCATAAATACCACGACTTCCAATATAGCCATTGCCAAGCGCAAACAATGATTCATTAATCGGCTGCAAACTAGGATCATACTTATCTTCCTGAAACAGCCATTCAACTTCTGATAAATATTTTTGGAAATAGTCATCCATACCTTATCTCATATCATGACAGGAGAGTAATCGCTTTATCTGTGGTAAAGCTTTACGACCTGCAATAAGCCCCTCTTGATATAATTTTTCTTTGTTCGATAAATCAAACATTCCCACACATCCTACCTCGGGGCGAATAACCACATCCGCCTCTTTGAGATTATAACGCGTCAGGGACATCATCATTAAATCTAGACTCTGACTTAAGATATTAGTCAAATTTAAAGGGAAACTGCGTTGAAGGTCTGAAGCTACATTAATAGCAATGATTACTTTTGGGTGATATTGCTTAGCGACATCGACAGGAACAGGATCGGTGATACCTCCATCCACTAAGGTCATATTCGCAAAATGAACCGGCCTCACAATAGTGGGCACCGCGCATGAGGCCTGAACTGCTAAGGCTAAGTTGCCACAACAAATAGGAATGGTACGTCCAGAATGCAGATCTGAAGCCACCGCGATAAAGGGAATTTTCGTTTTGTTGAGAGTACAATACTCAGTATGCTTACCGATGAATTTTTGGAGTTGTAGTCCAATGACAGGGCCGAGCAGCGCTCTAA
Organism: Gammaproteobacteria bacterium; assembly: GCA_013697705.1. NCBI lineage: Bacteria > Pseudomonadati > Pseudomonadota > Gammaproteobacteria > Gammaproteobacteria bacterium. The sequence goes on from JACCWJ010000001.1 coordinate 18,517, forward strand.
AAATAGATATATCCACATAATCAGAATAAGAGCTCTCCATCATAATACGGGTAACGCATTTTATGTCTGGATTAGCAGCATAAAGACTGCCCACCAAACTTCCTGCACTCGTGCCTACTATAAGATCAATAGGAATGCCGGCTTCCTCAAGTGCTCTAATGACACCCAAATGCGCAAAGCCTCGCGCTCCTCCCCCTCCTAAGACCAATGCAACACGTGGTTGTTTAGACAAGCATAGAGGTTTTAAATTTAAAGGCGGATAAATTTTAGGGGGAACACAGCTGCATGCGGTTAAAAAAATTGCACACGCGATGGCAATTATAAATTTCATAAATTCCTTATCGTCTTCTTTGTAATAGCTTCGCCTCCTTATACAACTCCCGTCGCCCCAAGAAGTCGTGTGACGAAATAGTTTGAGAAGGCTCTTACCCCGACGCTTTCTCAAACAACAAACTACTATACTATAATATCTTGAAAGTTGAAGGAGCCGATAATGTTTAAACGCGTGGCACTATTTCTGATAACCAATATTTTAGTTATTGCAACGATCTCTATTGTGACCTCTTTACTTGGGTTACACCAATATTTAACAAGTAAGGGCATTGATTATCGAACATTGGCAATTTTCTGCGCCATTTGGGGTACGGGCGGCGCGTTTATTTCACTCTGGATGTCAAAGTGGGTCGCAAAAAAAAGTATGGGTGTCACGATAATTGACCCCCAAACGGCAAGTGGCAGTGCGAGAGAACTTATCAATATGGTTTATGGACTCGCTAATCGCGTCGGTATTACGAAAATGCCAGAAGTGGGCGTCTATGACTCTCCCGAATTAAATGCATTTGCCACTGGACCCTCTAAAAATAACTCCTTAGTCGCCGTCTCAACAGGCTTATTAAATAATATGGATAATGCTGAAGTCGCTGCTGTTTTGGGTCACGAAGTATCGCATGCGGCGAATGGCGACATGGTTACGATGACATTGATACAAGGCGTTGTTAACGCTTTCGCCCTGTTTCTCTCCCGCATTTTGGCGTATGCCCTGTCGGTGGCTACCTCTCGAGGAGAAAACGATACCTCGGGTGGTTTTTCAACCATGACGTTTTACGCACTTTCAATGGTGTTTGATATTTTATTCACCTTGTTAGGATCTCTCGTCGTTGCGGCATTTTCACGACACCGAGAATATCGAGCAGACATTGGGGGCGCGCGCCTAGTAGGTAAACAAGCCATGATAGCTGCCTTACAAAAGCTCGGCATGAATCAACCCCAGATGGAAGATAAACGGGCTCCGTCGTTGGCCACTTTGAAAATTTCTCATCGAAGCGGTTGGTTATCCTGGTTCGCGACACACCCCCCTTTGGAAAGTCGGATTCGTCGTTTAGAAGAGATGCAATAACGTCGCTAGTGATGAATGCAATGGAGTGTGCATGTACTTAAAATTACTAGCTATTTTTACGTTATTATTATTGGCAGGATGCGCAACCTTTCCCCACCAGCACTCTCCTATTGCACCAAAATCACGCCATACCCTTCGCATTGCTACATACAATGTCTATTGGCAAAATAATAGTAAAGATAAAAAAAATCCGGATAGTATTCTGAGTGTAATTCAAGAAATTCAGCCGGACATACTCGCTTTACAAGAGACATTTTGCTTTTCAGCTGACCGGCTTGGAAAGTATTTTAAAGCATCTCACCCTTATCAATTATTTAGACAAAGCGATAGTTCAACTCATGAAGATGGTTTAGGTATCCTTTCAAAATATCCCATTGTAAAACAAAAGTATTTTCCACCTGTTTATGGCTGGTTTCCTGGATGGTTATTTGTCATTAAAACCCCTAAAGGTTACATACAAGTATTGAATGTGCATTTGCATCCTCGCCTGGTAAGTGAGAATAACATTGGATTATTTGCCGAGGGTTTATGGCTAACGCCCAGGATGAGGTTGCAGGAAATTGCCTATTATTATAAATTTTTAAATCCCTATCTTCCGACCATTATTGCCGGCGATTTAAATGAAAGTGATTCTGGAGCCGCTTGTCATTTTCTAAGACAACATCATTTTGATGACCAATTGCAGAAGGTAGCGCCCCATATTAAAACCTGGCACTGCCCTTTTGGATGTTTTGTTTTTACCGGACGTTATGATCGGATTTATACTTCCCCCTGCATTCGGACTTCAAAATGCATTGTGCTACAGAAAGGGTATTCAGATCATTTCCCCGTCTTTACTGACTGCATGTTGCCTTAGCCCCGTTTCTTTTTTAGATACTGCTGATGATATTCTTCAGCACGGTAAAAAGGGCACTCAGGTAAAATCTCGGTGACAATCTTCGATGGGAAAATTCCAGACTGCTCTAATTGCTCCTTAAACTCTTCTGCTTGTAACCTTTGCTCTTCAGTATGATAAAAAATTATTGAGCGGTATTGCGAACCCACATCAGGCCCCTGTCTATTGAGTGTCGTGGGGTCATGCAGCTTCCAAAAAACATCTAATAATTGTTCATACGAAATTATCTCTGGATTAAATTCCACCTGCACAACTTCAGCATGACCACTATTATGCGAGCAGACTTGCTCATAGCTAGGATCGTGTGTAATACCTCCCGCATAACCCACTTGAGTCAATAAAACTCCGGGTAATTTCCGAAAGGCTTCTTCTACTCCCCAAAAACACCCTGCCCCGAATGTTGCTTCTGCCATTATTTCCCCTAATTACATACTAAAGTGGCGCCACTGTAATAACAATGTCTGGAACTAGAACCATAATGATAATTATAGTAATTAGGTGTTCCACCATACCAATAAGTACTCGTGGTATGAGTAGCAGGATAGACTACATAATGGTGAGTATTATGAGTAGCAGGATAGACTACATAATGGTGAGTATAAGGTTGCGGGGAAACTTGCGCTCCGTAGTAACTCGCCGGAAAATAAGAAGGATGATAAGTGTAAAAATAATCCGCAAATACAGGAGTAGCAGCTATTAGCGAAAGGCCAAATATAAGGTTTCGTAATGGATTAAAAACGTTCATACGCACTCCTCTTTTTTATAAATTATAGTATTTATGCTATATCCGGGACAAAAATTAACTACGACTTATTTCGTTAGTGACCCATACTTTGCCAGCGTTTAGTTACTTACAGCCCCTTGCAGCTATGTTGGTCTAGGGCCTCACTGCTTAATGCCAAGCTAACTTATCGAATTCATATAATTCATATTGTTTATTATTAATTTTGTCACCTTCTTGGAGCTTCTTACCTACCGCTACTTTTTTACCTAGAAATCTAAGTTTACCAATATATTTCCCTAATCCTTTAATTTTGCAATCGTATTCCTTACCGAATTTTTTCATATCTTTGTCTTCATCGTAGAATACAAAGCCCTGTCTATTTTCAGACTTACCATTGGTATAGACTTTACCTCGTTCCGCAATATCATTAAATCTTTTAAAAATAACACTATTCGCCACTTCGTATTCTAAACAGGCATTGATGAACCAATAGGTAGTCGTGCCATTTTTCTTACGCATTTTCTTATACGGCGAATGAATATCCCCTTTTATATGAGGAGGATGATTTGAGTTATTCCATTGAATTATGACAGGTGAGTTTGAAATGGAAATAGGAATTTTAGATACGGAGTTGATTATAGTAGCGTCTGGTTTCTGTATTGTGTGCCTAGATTCTTCCTCTTTAGGCCGCGCATACACTTTAAATAGATTTTCTGGAACGGCAGGAGAGCTATTATTATCAGTAAAATGAGATTCTTCCGAATCATGCGTGGGAGGCTTAAGTAAATGGAGTAGCTTGTGAATATTTATTTCAAGGAGATTAAACACAAAACAGTCGTCAATTTCTTCAAAGGGTATATGTTTATATTTCAGAGAAGATCGAAAAACGTCAACGCACTCAACATTCGGCATGATTGAAATTTCAAAATTATTATTATTATAAACTGTTTTGAGTAGGGTATCAGGCGCATTAGAGACAAAAAATTGGTATTTCTCATCACCTAGTTTTGCGTTTGAAATCCCTAAGAGTTTTTCGACAATTTCGATTTGCTTTACAGCTTGTGGAATTTCTTGGCTATTTTTATAAATGAAGGATTGCACCTCATCTGAAATAAGAATTTCCTTACGTCGGGCAAGCAGTAACAATGCCTCTTCGTACCATTCAATTGCAGATTCCCAACAATCCTTATTAAAATAATAGTGGGCAATTTTGCCGTAGGTGGCGACCAATTCCTTACCCACATTTTCACGCAAGGTAAAGCCTTGATCAATATAAAATTCAGCCAATGCCACATATTTTTGTGCCTGTTTTAAATTGCCACGATAAACCGCAATGATCGCTAAATCTGAATAATAGCGCTCATAAAAAAAATACTTTTGATTGGTATTAGGCTTGTGTTTGACACTTTCCTTGAGATATTTCTCCGCCAAATCAAACTGCTTGTTTAGTAGATAATAATGCCCCAGAAAATAGTAGTTTTCAGTTAAAATTTCACCGCACTTGATATGCACAATCTTTTTAGAATCCATTACATAATGTTTCTCTAAAAGAGCATCACATTTAAGTTGATTTTCCATTAATTCAATTGCTACAGCACAGAACCTGCCATTTATCAAATGTTGACACAACTTCATAATATTAGCTGAAATAAATTTGACGCTGTCTAATAAACCTCCCTCTAAAATCATTGTAGTGTCAGGTTCGCTCATCTCACGATACACATCGTTCATCTTCACCTGAAGCGTCTGTAAGGAAGCTTCCAGATTTAAATCGCCTTGGAGAGATTGTTTATGACACTGGGTTATGCACGTTTGTAACGCAATCAATCTCTCGCTCAGCCAACAAATAGCAAGCTCCTTGTTTTTCATTTTTCGAGAATCGGAGAGCTATTATGATTTAACTTTATCAGCCAGCTTTCTAATTCAGTCACTAAATTTTTGGCAGTATATTTTTTGATTGTTTCTAGGTCCTTGGAAGTAACTAGAGTGTTAAAAGAGAATTTTTCTTTTAACAATTGAATAAATTTTTCCTCAAATTCTTGCTTAATGAATACCCTATCATCCGAATTATTGTTATTAGAGTTATCCGTGGGTGAATTAATTACGATGCCTATTGCTTCTTTAACCTTGACAGCTACTGCCCTTTTATAAGCACAAATGGGATCTTGATCATTTTTAAGATTATTACCGCTTAGCCTTCTCCCCATAAAACTAAACCGACTGTGTTTTTGGGAATCCAAATCTGAGGGAGACGATGTAGGGCTGGGAGGGTTTTTTGGATCATGAGTTGTTTTTTTAACTGCAAATTTTGGTACGAACTCAAACTCAATTCTATCGATAATTAAATCAATAGATTTATATTTATCATCCCCAAACTCGACTACATCACGTGTAATTTCTTTGTCGTGGTTTTGCTTATACTTATGATTTAGTCTACTTTGTTTCCCAAATTCTTTCATGGTGTCGAAAAGGTTTTGATAAGCTAAACTATACTCCCCTTCTTTCCTTAAACTCTTGAGATTATCTCGCAAATACAGGGGTAAATTTGACAGAATGAATCCTCTGGTGAGAGCAGTCACCAATCCATCTTCTAAACTTTCTGAGAGCTTATAACAAACTAATTCTTCCGAGGTTATGGAGGCACTGGCAAATTCATCATGGAGAAAGTTTCCGGTAAGAAGTCGTTCCTTCATGGGACTATTACTACAAGCTATCGTAACAGACTGCAAAATGTGAGTCTGTAAAGATTTGAAGGTGCTTATATTAGTAGGTACTTCGCTAAGTATATTATTGAAGATATTATCAACTATCTCGCTATAAATAACATTTTGTTTCGCTCGTAATTGTACAGCCTTGTTATTTACTTCAATCCCTTTAGCAAACCCTAACTCTAGACTTGATAGGAATGTTTTTGACTTATACTTTGTTAGACGTTTCGAATTGCTTTCTGCCATGTCGCTATAACAAAGCGAGTCGCCTTGTATTGGAAGAATTATTTTTTTCAATTCCAACTTTTCTTTGTTGGGTTTTAAGGCTTCTAATTCCTGAACGAAAGTTTCTGATAAGTATTGTGTGTTACGGGGTGATTCATTCGATGAAGTTGGATTTCCATTATATTCTAAGTAAGTAGCAGTTAATGATCGCGAAGTTCGCCTAGGTGTGGTGGGAGTAGCCCCAGATAAACCATCCTCATCAGATGGGTTGTTAGTAAATGTTGGCAACTCTTCTATGCTCGAGCTTTGTAATTTGAAACGAGTCAATTGTGATTGGAGATTTTTATCAGAGGATATTTGTCGCGTATAATATTGATATGGGATAGGCTTCCATTGCTTCTTGTTCTTGAACCCCTCAAAATCTTTTATAACAACACTATCCTGCTCAATACTAACGTCACTGTATTTTGCTAGTTCTTGATCAATTGATTGAATCCTACTCACAGTATTAGACTGTGGGTCATAGAGTTGCGTCGCTACCGCACTATTATTCTTCGTGTCTACATGCCACAATAGTGGTAAATTCTTATATGTAAATTCTTTAAAATAGCATTGCATTATGTATTCCTTTTGTTCTTCATTAAAGTATTATCGGACAGCTAGCATGATTTAACTTGGCCTGCCAGTTTTCTAACTGGGCCACGAGATGTTTGTCATTCTGTTTTTTAATTACTTCTAAATCCTTTAAGGTAATTTGGCCATTAAGACTAAATTCATCTTTTAAAAGAGTACTAAAATTTTCCTCTAATTCTTGTTTGATAAATAAACCCTTCTCAAAATCATTGGTGTTATTATTGTTATTGTTTGAATGATCTGCTGAAGTTTTATTATTATGCACTTTATAAAAAGCTTCCTTAATCTTGCTTATAATCAATCTTTTAAACGGTGTGGTGGAATGTTGTTCATTTTTCAAATCTGTACCACTTAGTTTCCTACTAAATAAACTAAAGCGACTAGATCTTTGTGAGTCAGAGGTAGTTTTGGACTGAATCAATGGAGGGCTAGGAGGAATATTCTTATCAGTATCCGTATTCTTGTATGCTAAAAATTTTGCTTTCGAATCGTTTGAAACGTATGCAGGAATAATTTTGTCAATAATTAAGTCAATGGATTTAAAAACGAAGTCTCCAAAATGAATTTCTTTTTGATAAATTTCCTGGCCGCGTTCTTTGTAACGATTTTTTTCGCGGCATTGTTCCCCCCACTCTTTCACAGTATCAAACAACCGCTGATAAGTGTCCTTATACCTATCTTCAAGACATAAAATTTTAAGATTTGTTTGAAAATATTCGGGTAAATTGTTTATAGCAAATCCCCTTATCATAGCCGTTATTAATTTACTTTCTAATATTACCGAAGTTTCATAGCTTTCCGTCTCTTCTTTTGAGAGAATATCCGCAGCAGGTGCATCATGAAGAAAATTACCACTAAACAGCTGCCCCCTTACGGCACAAATTTTACAGGCGGCGTCAACTGATAAAAATATATGATGAGTAAGTGCGTCAAATATTTTTTTATTAACCGGAAATTCGTCAAGCACTTTATTAAAAACTTGATCTACTATTTCCTCGAAAATCTCATTTTGTTTTTTTCGTAATTGAAGCGACTTATCACTTGTTTCAAGTTCTATGAATAAAAGGGCTTCCTTGCTTGAAAGAAAAGGTTTGGTTTTAAACGCGTTCAAATATCTGGTATTTTTTACTGCTAAGTCGGTATAACTAAGCGAGGTGCCTCCTAGGGATTCAATTATTTTATCGAGTTTAAATCTTTCTCGACTGGGCTTTAACCCTGTAATTGTTTTCATTATTTCTTCTACACCAGTTGAATCGAGAGAATATTTTCCTGGAGGAATATCAATTGCGTCTATTCCCATCCGGCGTAAATGAAATAACTCCTCACCTCTACTACTGGCACCAATAGCACCCGATGTTAAAGCACGCGAAGTTCGTGGTGTCGTGGGAGGAGTTTGGGGTGGCTCTTTATCATCGGATCGGTTTTGTGTCCGATCGGGTAATTCGCTGGCGCTAGAGCTTTGGAGTTTCTGATATGCGACTAATGAATCATTAAGATTGGAGTCAGAAGAAATCTTAACAAGCGGTTGTAGATATTGGGTGCTTTTTAGCCCATATTTTTTCCTAAACAAATCGAAATTTTTTATTACGAAGCGATCTTGTTCTAGAATTACGTCAGTTCGGTGGCTTAAATGTTTGAGATCAAATAATTGAATCTTAGATATTTTGTTTAATAATGGATCAACGAGCTGTGTCGCTACTGCAGTATTGTCACCCTCATTTACTACCCATAATAGTGGCGCATTCTTGTAAGTGAATTCCTTAAAATAGCATTTCATCCTATACTCCTTTTTAATGTATTAATTATATATATGGTATAGATCCGTGACCAAATCGCCTGACAACAGCTCTGGGGTCAATCTTCAGCCCACCACAATGTCTACAAAAATATTTAAGACAAACACACAAAGCGACAAATGTTAACACCAATATCATTCAGGAGTCATCAAGGAGATTTAAAGATGAAGATTAATTGCATTAGAAAGATAAAGTAATGATGTTACCTGATATGGCAGGCACTCTATCTCCAGGTAAAATAATCCCCACAAGATTTAAAGGATCGGCAGCGCAAAGCGTAATTGTTTTTGAGGAAGGATCTTCTTTTTTGATGGCTCGCAAGGAATCTACCGCATAAGGCAATGCAAATTGCTCTCCTAAAAATCCATTCACAAAGCGCCCGCCCCTAATTTCACCTCGCGCTTCTAAACGACGAAAGGCAACCAGTAGATCACGCCACCTGGGAATATTCTTTTCTCTTGTAAGCAAATCTCTAAAAACAATCCCATAGCGTTTTAATAACATCCAACATGCCGCTTCAACTTGTTTCACTTGCTCAACTGCTTCATGTGGATTTAATACTGACCAACGCCCGCTGCTGTACCGGGTTTGCAGATGACGTCTTCTTTTATCTAATCTCCGACGCGGATCAATTAATCCACGAAGATTATCAAACCCATCAGCAGTAATTAATCCAACAGCCACTAGTTCCCAAAGGCCATTTTCAATTTCTGACTTTAAGTGGCCGGTGCCCCTTTCAATATCATTAAAAAAAGAAGCTCCTTTTAATTTTAAATAACTGTAGAGACTATTAGCGATGTGACTTAAGCCCGCCAATTCGTCTTCGGAAGACAAATGATCAGGGGTTCGCATCCAATCAGATTCTTCTCGCACAAAAAAAGTGATCGGTGCAATACTCGTTGGTTTAACTTTTTTCTTGGTGACAGAAAGTTCTTCTACATCAGGATGCGTAGAAGGATGCGGCGACAAGCGACCCCAACCGATAGCGCCTGACAAACAAAGCCGATCTAGCATTCCCGCATCATAACTTGCCACTCTTTTTGCAAGTATTTGTCGCTCCCAAGCATTCGCTGGAATTTCATATCCTTGTAGTTGTCGAATCACCTCTATTAAGCCTTGCTCCCCACGTAATTGAACCCCCGGTATCAGGTGTTGCCACTTCAATAACCAGCGTACAAATTGAGCGGCTGTCACAGGTTCAATTTCTTTACGTAACCTTCCCAAGGTATAACGATGGATTCTCGCCAGTAAACGTCTTTCACACCATTCCAAAGTCGCCTCTGGTCGATATTTACCCCGCAGGATAAAACCCGAGGTTTCTAATGCTAATAAGGATTGCTCCATATCAAATTTATTGATCTCCAGAAGATTGCCCACTTCTTCACCGGTTACGGGTCCAAGATGTAACATCCATCCTCGAATCATATTAACTATGGCGGCTTCCCGTGTGACAGGTTTTGCTTCAATCTCTACCAAGGATTGTTGAAAAATTACTTCAGGGTAAATAATTTTAACTATCTCCGCTTTTTCCGTAGCGACCCAAAATAATTTATCGTTCACCCTGCAAGTCCCCACCCGTCCTTCCAAAATCAATTGATCAATAAAATCTATCCACAGAGGTAGAACAGTTTGATTATGATTGAGCTCAAGTTGCTTAGGCATCGCTATGACCGTTTGTAAAAAATCATGTAGATCATCCTTGCTACGAATGTCAGGCCAGGCTTGTTGCTGTACTTCTGCTATGGCTTCAGGGTCTAATTTGCCTACTTCCTGGAGAATGGAATCGGGCAGAAATCGGCGCATTTCAACCGCACGTGCCCTGCGCTCTTCAAGCGGTGCATCATCTAAAAAGGCATATGGATTAGCATTTAAAATTTCATGAGAAAATACGGATGGCGTCGGCGTGTCTACAGCAAGACACTGAATCTTACCATTGATAATATCGCCTAAGAGTTCAGTAATTCCTTCCAGATCAAGCGCCTCGGTCAAGGCATCCTTCATAGTTTCGTTGATGAGTGGATGATCAGGTAGTTTTATATCTTCTCCGGCCAAATTATCCTGACAGGCAGCAGCATCTGGAAAAACTGCGGCTAAGAGATCATCAGATAACATACGCTGAATATTAGGAGGCACTTTCTTCCCATTTCTAAATCGAACCAACGCAAGGGATCGAGTTGCATCCCATCGCCACCGGGTATTAAAAAGCGGGGATTGCAACACAGCTTGGGTAAGAACGTCTTTAATAGTATTGGGATGTAAAAAATTAAATACATCAGCTAAAGGAAAACTATGTTGCTCTGCCAAGGCAATATTTAAGCCGTCGTCAGTCGCCGCCGCTTGCAGTTCAAAATTAAATGAGCGACAAAAGCGCTTTCGAAGAGCGAGACCCCAGGCTTTGTTAATGCGGGCGCCAAAAGGAGCATGAATGATAAGCTGCATACCCCCGGCTTCATCAAAAAAACGTTCCGCAATAATTGTTTGTTGCGTAGGCACCGCCCCTAACACTGCGCGACCTTGCAGTACATATTCAATGAGTTGCTCAGCCGCCATACGTTCTAAACCACAATGCTCCTTAAGCCAATTAACCACTGGCTGCCCATTAGGCTGGTTTTCAATATTGACGATAGAAGGGCTACTGCTTGGTAACATATCACTTAATGTTTGACGAAGCTCCGATACTTCTTGCGATAATTCACGGGTGCGGGCGGGAGCCTCACCCCGCCAAAAAGGCACACTCGGCGGTGAACCATGCGCATCTTCAACCAACACCTTACCTACCGCTCCTTCAATTCTTCGCACTCGCCAAGAAGTAGTGCCCAGTAAGATGATATCTCCCCGGTTGCTCTCGATTGCAAAATCTTCATCTAAGGTGCCGACCATGATTCCATCGGGTTCCGCAATCACCGTAAATAGCCCTGTTTCAGGGATGGCGCCGCCGCTGGTAATAGCAGTTAATCTACTGCCTCGGCGCCCTTTTACCACTCCGTTAATGCGGTCACGATATAAATAAGCCCCATAACGGCCACGCGACCCCGCTATGCCATCAGAAAGCATCTCCAAAACGGCATTAAAGGTTTCTAGTGTTAAATTCTGATAGGGATAAGCTTGTTTCATTAATGAAAATAATGCTTCCTCTTGCCATTCTCCTGTGGCACAAGTAGCAATAATTTGTTGCGCTAATATATCAATCGGCTCATGGGGAATGATAAGCTGATCCAACTTTCCTTCTCTAATCGCATGCACTAACGAAGCGCATTCCATTAATTCATCACGAGTCGTCGCAAAAAAGCGCCCGCGAGATATTGCTCCCCGCCAATGACCCGCTCTTCCTATTCGTTGTAATGCAATAGCGATGGCTCTCGGAGAGCCAATCTGGCATACCAGATCGATCATCCCAATATCGATTCCAAGTTCAAGCGATGCTGTCGCAACCAGAGCTTTTAATTGGCCGGACTTTAATTTGTTTTCTGCATCAAGTCGCAATTTTCGCGATAAACTTCCGTGATGTGCCGCAACTTGGTCCTCCCCTAAGCGTTCAGACAAATGATGGGCCACCCTTTCAGCGAGTCGCCTAGTGTTCACAAAAATCAGGGTAGAACGATTCTGTCTTGCATGTGCAGCTAATCGATCATAGATCTCATCCCACATTTCATTAGACGCAACCGGTCCTAATTCACTTGATGGAATTTCCACGGCAATATCAAGTTGTTTGGCATGACCGATATTAACAATCTGGGGCGCCGGCCTATTACCTGTCAGAAAATTAGCCACTACTTCAATGGGTTTTTGAGTGGCTGATAAGCCAATTCTAACCGGAGAAGATTCACAAATAGCTTCAAGCCGTTCGAGTGACAAGGTTAAATGCGTGCCACGTTTATTATTGGCTAGCGCATGAATTTCATCGACGATAACGGTTTTAACATTGCGTAAAATTGCGCGACTTTTCTCTGCAGTGAGCAAAATATAAAAAGATTCCGGAGTCGTCACTAATATATGAGGCGGCTTTTTAAGCATAGCTTGCCGATCACGGGTCAACGTATCTCCGGTACGTACTGCCACACGAACTTCTGCTAAATTTAGTCCTCTTTGTGCAGCAAGCGCAGAAATTTCTTTGAGGGGTTCAGTCAAATTCTTATGAATGTCATTGCTCAACGCCTTTAGAGGCGAGATATAGAGAACTTCGGTTTTATCTTCAAGTTGGCCAGTGAGCCCTTTTTCAATGAGGCGTTCTAAACACGCGAGAAAAGCAGCAAGGGTTTTGCCTGATCCTGTCGGCGCAGAGATTAGGGTGGTTTTGCCTGCTAAAATAGGCGGCCAACCCTGAATTTGAGGTTCTGTAGGCGAGCCAAATTTTTCAATAAACCAGTCACGAACAATTGGATGAGCCCATTTAAGGCTAGCGTGAACATCATCTGCCATCGTAATATTTTACCAAATTAATAGGTAACTATTCGCCCCTAGAAGCGGACGTCCTAGCCAACGAATCGCTTTGGGTGCGAGTAGATTACATTAATAGTTTATTATAGGCTTTTTCAGGCATTAATTCCTCCACTATGTTAAATTGCCAAACTCACACACCTTTGTGCCCATCGACTCAAAACGCAGAACGAGAGGGTACGAAACGCTTAAACTTTATTAAGGAGTTAACATGATCAAGAAAAGTATTGGGATATTAGGATTTTTAAGTGTATGCAGTTTTGTGCCACATGTTTATGCTGAAGAAACCCTCGCCGCAAAACCCTCTGAGACCACGCCGATCGACAATAAAGTTATTGGCCAGGCTTTTTTGGCAAAAAACATGACTGTTCCCGGCGTAGTCACCCTTGCTGATGGATTGCAGTACAAGGTGTTAAAACAAGGCCAAGGTCCTATGCCTACTGCCAAAGATACTGTTACGGTCCACTATGCTGGAAGACTTATCAATGGCACTGAATTTGACAGTTCCTACAAACGTGGCGAACCCGCTAAATTTGGGGTAAGTGACGTCATACCCGGATGGACAGAAGCCCTACAGCGCATGAACAAAGGTGCAATCTGGGAGCTGTATATACCTGCTTCATTGGCCTATGGAGACCGAGGCGTTCCGCCTACCATTGGTCCCAACGAAACTTTAATTTTCAAAGTTGAATTAATCGATATCAATAAATAAAACCTAAAAAAAAAATCACCCGCAAAACGGGTGATTTTTTTAAATGAAATTATTAACGTTTGCCACGCGCACTAGAAGTAGTAGTGGTGCGTGAACGTGATGCGGATAATTTGCCAGATTTAACCTTTAATTCAAGAGCTTTCACTCTTGATTCAAGGGTAGGTTTTCTTACTGCAGCAGAACGAGCCGTAGTTGTTTTTTTAACAGCCGTTTTTCTTGTACTAGATTGTCTTAAAGTCATATAAGTCTCCTTGATAGTTAATAACTTAATTTAGTATAGTTTATTTTCATTTTTGTGCTTTATGAGATTTAGACGGATTATTACTATACTTACAGGAGATATTTAATAAGGAGACGAGTAATGGCTAGCAAACAGCTTGATGTTAAAACAGGGACAAAACAATCCCCTAAAGAAAGAGACCATCATTCCCCTGCTATTTCTATTAAAAAATTATCACGATTTTTTAACGAGGCTAATCACACTGCTGATACCCAAAAGGCAGAACAAGAGAAGCCTATTGAAAGAAGTCCTAAATAATATCTTGCTTTAAAATGCGGATTAATTGTGACAGCGCCAATTGAACAATTTGATAGTTAATATGGGTGCGATCACCGGTAAATTTCTGACAACAAGTTTCAATCTCTCTATTTTTTACCGACCAACTTATCCAGCATGTGCCGACCGGCACGTTTTATTCATTATCATTAGGACCCGCTATAATTAAATTATTCTATCTCCAAAAGGAAAAAACATGATAGATAAAATTGCTAGTGAGTGGGAATTATTAGGTTATAGCTGCGATGTCTGGAAGGACGTTCCGGGTCAACGATGGGAAAATTTTACTCATGACAGCGATGAATTATTTATGCTGATCAAGGGGAAAATTGAATTAGAAATTGAGGGCAAAAGTTGTCAGCCACTACAAAATCAGGTAGTTCACATCCCGGCTAATACGATGCATTCTGTCCGTAATATTGGCAAAACAGAAGCGCATTGGCTGTACGGCTACAAACTACCTAATGTCAATGAACATGATATTAAAAATTTTAATCAGTAATCCTTTCGATTAAAATTTCATCCCTCTAAAATTGTTGTTATTATTATTGTTGTCGTCGTAAAAACTATTGTTATTGTTATTGTTATTGTTATCTGCCAAACTTAATTCATGCATACTTTTCACATTGGCGGATACTCGCACCTCAACTGCACGCATCCTATCAGCTGGACTCGCGATCTTAGCTAACTCTTTTGTTGCAAAATCCATCTCTGACAAAGTTTCAATAAATTTATATTTAAATACTACAAACTGTATAAGCTTGGAAAAATCTCTATACATTTCGGGAGACTGAGCGTATGAGATTTTTTCTTTAATGCTGGGTTGCCACTCGACTAACTGAGTAATAAGTTTAGGCGAATCTAACTGAGCAAGTTGTTGTGCTTTAGCCTCCCACTCAACCAGCTGGGGTGCTTTAGACTTCTTCTGCTGCAAAGATTGTTCTCTAGCATTCCTCAAATGCGCGTATTTTGGATCATTCGGAAAAGCCTCAATGAGCATGTCTATAGCGGCATCCCTATCAATGGTTTCTTGTTTGGTTGCAATGCTAGAGGGCATCTGCAGAATGCCATCATATTTACTCACGAAATTTTTTACTAGCGCCAGAAAAGTATCTTTTAAGGTAGATTCTTCATTCCAACATTTTTCGTATTCAGAAGATTGAGCAAGTAATGCCTTAATAATGGCCAAATAGTGAACTCTATCATCAACTGATTTATCATATGTATTCGGCAAAAGTTGAGATGCATTCGTTTCAATTACTCTTAACAGCTCAAAATTCTGAGTTACAATCGCATACTCAACTAGATCTACCTTTTCGGGCATAAATTCTGGGAGGGATTTTTGTGCCAGTAATGTCACAATTTTATTATCAACACGTTGCTGTATTGCATACTCTAGAAGGGCTTTTCCGCCACTCTTCGCTTCGGCATAGTGGAAACCTGGTAAATCAGTAATATAATTAACCATGACAATATTGCTGTTGAAAATTGCTTCCTCAAGTGCGGTTAAACCGCCGCCCTCTGAACTGATGACCTCCCGGGGAATTAGATTCTTATCTTTATAAAGAAAGCAAAGAAGCTGCCATGCATTATTCCTAGCCAACCAGTTTAGGGTCACTATACCTTGTGCCTGTGTGACTTGGTGAGGAGATTTGAGTAAACGTATTACGCTTAATTCGTTTTGTTCTTCAACAGCCACTCCTAGAGGCGTTTTGTAACTCACGTTCATAATGTTTAAATCAATCCCTGGCGCATTAGTTAGGACATCAATAACATCGTACTGCCAAAATTCAACAGCACGATGCAAAGCAGTATTTTGATCTTCATCTTGCAAATTTACCTGAGCGCCTTTTGTTAGTAACAATTCAATAAGCGGAATATGGCCATACTGACTAGCTACATGAAGTGGCGCTCCAAAATCGGAATAAGCTACAATTTCATTAAGGTGGGCATTGGATACAATTAATTGCGTTGCCACCTCAATGTTTCCAGCTATACATGCGCCAAATAATAAGATGTCATTTAATCTTGATAGGAAACCTGGTGCTTGTAACGCATTAAAAAAGGCATTCAAGTGCGTAGGTAGACAATTTGCAATTTTTCTTTCGAGCTCTACTGACTTGGTTTTATTTTTGAGAAGAGCTGGTTGTTTTTTAGTTCTAATATTCTTTACGAATTCTTGTAGGTCTTTAGTGTGGATTTTATTCGCAAAAAAAGTAAAGTTATCAGCTATATAGTTACCTGCTAATTCCATTAAAGTTAGGACACTATAGTTAGGAATGGTTGCCAAAATAAGCGTCGCTTTGATTCTTTTCAACTCATGATTGAAATTAGCTCGCTGATTTTCATCTAAATTTGCTCTGCCTCTGGAAATTGCAATTGCAGAAAAAATACCCGAGCACAGATGTTCAAGCGAGGCTAGTATACTTGTGGCTTCCGGCTCCAATACCCCCTCCTCCCCCCATTTTCTAACCTGATATCTAAGAAACTCAAATTTAGTATATGAATTATCCCCCATAGCCAAAACCCTATCGATGGCCATAATCATAAGCTGGGGGATGAGTGTACTTAGCTGAGATTTATGTTCTTGGTTTAATATCATTTCTTAATTCTCGCATTTTAGTGACTAATGAATTTGCTAGTTAAATGGGCACACATTAACTTCCAGGTTTTAAAGATGCTATAAAATATAACTAATGTAGTCATTACATTAGTAAAATGGTCTCGGTATAGGAGTGTTATTGTTATTGTTATTGTTATTGTTATCGGTCGAATTTAATTCTTTCTCATTCTTTAAATTAGTAGGGTATAGTCGAGCCGATTGCTGCACGTTCGCACTGATAATCCTGTCACCTTGACTTAAAAGCAACGCTAGTGCGTCACTGTCTTTTGCTGTGACATTCATATGCGAAAAAGTTTGAACAAACTTACATTTGAATACAAAAAACTTTAACAGTTTAGAAAAATTCAAATGTATATCATAAGTATGATTGATCGGAATTTCTTCTTTGAAGCTGGAATACCAGGCAACTACCTCACTAATTAACGCAGGCGAATCCAACTTCACAAAGTGTTGAGCTTTATCATCCCAATTCAAATTCGGAATGATCTTATGCTTACCTACGAAATCATTAATTAGCCCCTGAAAAGCGTCTTTTAGCGTGGTTTTTTCATTCCAAATTTTTTCGAATTCAGGAAACTCAGAAAGCATGGACTTAATAATTGCCAAATAATTAACTCTATCATTAGATGATTTATAGTATATCCTCGGCAAAAGACGGGGCATTTGATTTTCTATTACTCTGAGCATTGCAAAATTCTGCGTTAAAATGGCACGCTCGACTAAATCTAACTTTTTAGGCATTAACTCTGGGGGTGTCTTTTTCGCCAGTAATGCCACAATTTCATTATCAACATCTTCATTTATGGCATACTCTAGTGGGCCTCGTCGGCAATCACTTTCTAGGTCAAACCGGATACCTGGTAAATCGACAATATATTTCACCATGTTAATATTATTGCTTAATATTGCCGCATGAAGTGCAGTTAACCCGTCCTCCCAACTCGTTACATCCTCGGGAATTAGATTACACTTTTTATAAAGCAAGCATAGGAGTTGCCATACATTATTTCTGGCCAGCCAGTGTAGGGTAAACACAGCGCGTGCCTGATGAAATTGGTCAGGAGATTTGAGTAAGAGAACTGCGCTTAACAAGTTGTGTTGCTCAGCCGCCATCTTGAGAGGCGTTTGATGACTTCTGTTCATAACATTTAAATTAATCTCAAGCGCATCGGTTAAGGTATCGATAACCTCGTACTGGGAATATTTAACAGCACGATGCAATGGTGTATCTCCACAATGTTCCAGATTTACATTAACCCCTTTTTTTAACAACAATTTAACAATGGCAGTATGACCATACCGACTTGCTATATGAAGTGGCGTTTCAAAATTCGTGAACCCGGGTACACTTTCATGAATATGAGTATTAGCTTCAATTAGTTGCTCTGCTATTTCAACATTGCCAGCTATACAGGCGCCAAACAATAATATGTCATTAACATTTGAGAAGGAGCCAAATTTCTCTAATGCATCAAAAAAAATTCTTAAATTAGTTTGTAGCTCAAATGTTTGCTTTTTATTTTTGAAAGGAGCTGCTCCATTTTTAATTCTCGCGTATGCCATGAATTCTTGTAAATCCTTTGGCCTTTCTTGCGGAAAAAAAGAAACGTTGCGAGCAATATAGTTACGGGTTAATTCCTTAAGCGATTTGACCTTATCTTCGGGAATTGTTTCGAGAATAACACTCGCTTTAATAATTTTTAATTTATGGTCAAAATTATCCTCATGTTTTTCATCTAAACCTCCTCTGGCAGAAGCTTGAATTCCTTGAATCTCATTGCACAGCTCTTGAAGTGAGTGGAGTACATCTGTGGCTACCTGCCCCAATGTCCCACCCCCCCATTTATTAAAATAAGGCTCAAGAAAACCACCTACATATAAACGATCCCCCATAGCCATAATCATAAGCTGAGGGATGAGTGTATTTAGAATAGAGTTGTGTTCTGGCTTCAATGTCATTACTTATCCTGCATTTTTTTGTGACCCCTTCCCTGACGAGGGGTCAGACAAGGGGTCAGATATCAAATTGCCATTTGTTCGACAAGGGGTCAGATATCAAAATGCTATTTGTTTGAATTTCTGATGATTCAAACAAATAGCATTTTGATATCTGACCCCTTGTCAATTAGCAATTTGAGATCTGACCCCTTCCTTGTTTTTACCCGGCTATAATTATGGCCTCATGTTATTGTTGTTGACATCCTCTTCTTCGGCATCACTACAAACAGCTTGGTCAGAATTTAAAAGTGCGGCAGTTACTTGTCCTCGGTAGTCAGCAATGATTTTTAAATCAGCTTCGCTTAAAAGGCCTGTTACTTCAGAAAACTCGGCTGAGTCCGTATCCATATTTGCGACAGTTTGAATTAGCTTACATTTATAAACCATAAACTCCATAAGTTTGAAAAAAGCTGAATGCACAATCTCAGGCCTAGCGAAGGGAAGATTTTCTTTTATGCTTTTATATAAAGCAACCACTTCATCAACCATGTGAAAAGTGCCTGATTTTATAGCTTCCTTAGCTCTATACCGCAATTCAACAGTAGCTACGCAAACAGGTACCTGCTCCTCAAAATGCTCGAGCTGCTCTTTTAAAGCAGATTGTAACTTGTCTGTGTCTAGTCCCCAAATTTTCTGATTGCCTTCAAATTCCTTTAGTTTAGTGGCGATAATTGCAACATAATTGATTTGGTCATTATCAGATGTATGATCAAGCTGCGGCAAAAGATCAGGAGTATTGTTTTCAATTACTCTTAACAGCGCAAAATTCTGAGTTAAAATGGCATGCTCAACTAGATCTAGCTTTTTGAAAATGGTCTTTTGTCGGGTTTTCTCTGCTAGTAATGTCACAATTTCATTATCAGCTCCACACCTCACAGCAAAGGCTAAAGGTGAATCATGACTATCTGTTTTCCGCTCAAAATCTATGTCCCATGATTTAGCAATAAATTGAACCATTTTGAAATTATTGTGATGAATAGCGGCATGCAAGGGCGTGAATCCATTTTTTTCTGCATTCACCGAGTCGCTCGAAGGATAATTTGCTTTATAAAGCATGGTCAGCATGTCCCATGCTTTTGTACTTGCCACCTGATGAAGGTCCAAAATATTTCTGGTTTCATTTACTTTATAAAGTACGCACAGCATGTCCCAGGCATTTGTACTTGCCAACCAATGAAGGTCCAAAATATTTCTCGCTTCATCCAACGATTGCCGAGGTGATGTTAATAATAAATTTGCGCTAGTTCTGTCCGCATGCTCTGCAGCAATCATTAAAGGTGTTTTTTTCCATGTTTTTTGCATATTTAACTTGATATGGTCAGCTTGAATCAAGTTATAAATAGCTGGATACTTAGAAAATTTGACAGCTAAATGCAGGGGTGTATTACCATCATTATCTTGAGCATTTACAGCAGCGCCCTTTTTTAACAATAATGTTATGATCTCATCGCAACCATACTCAGCGGCGAAATGAAGCGGAGTTTTGCCATCCAACATGCTTTTTAATATACAGTTGACGTTAGCGTTGTTTTCGATCAGCTGCTTTACAGCCTCAACATTGCCTACTACACATGCACAGAACAATAAGATATCCATCGGTCTGTATGAATTCTTCTGCCTCAATAATATATCATTCGGTCTGTTTGAATTAGTCAGCCTCAATAAACTAAAAAGCTCTCTTAGCTGAAGTTCAAAAAAACTTTTATGCTCCAATTTTATCGGGGAAGGCTGCTTCTTTCCAGCCTGTAAAATCTCTTGTAAGCCCACAGGTAAGAGATTCAATCTTGGGCGGAAAAAAGCAATATCTTTGCCCACAAAATCTCTTACTATTTCTGCGGGCCTCTTTGGCTGAAAAGATATTTTTATTTGTTCAAATCGTTTAGTAAAATCCGCTTCTTGATCCTTGGTTGGAAGTCGAATTTGAGCTATATCGTCGCGAAGCTGAGCAAGCATTTCTAATTTGGCTTTTGCATCTTCTCCTAATTCATTTTTCGCAAGATCAAAATCAGGGTAAGCACTTACTCTAAATTCCACTGCCTTAGTCAAGAGTTGCGGAATCAATATATCCTGAAGAGACCGGTATTCGTCGTTTAATGTCATTTATTTGCTCCAATTTATTTAATAAAAAAAAATACCAGTCCTTATGGATTAGATGGTCATCCGACTTGTAACGTTGTTGTTATCGTAATCATTATTGTTGTTGTTATTTGCAAGATTAATCAAGAGTGGTGCATCGATTAACCTCCTCACATAATCAATGATTTTAATATCCGTTCCACTTAAGAGGGGCACTATATCCAAATATTCATCTGATCGTAGATCATCAAAACTTAGAGCCGTTTTAATTAGCATAAATTTAAACACTACAAACTGTAGGAGTTTCAAAAATTTCCTGCGTTCATCATCATCGTTGTTGTGTATGCTTCCAATAGTGCCATAGCCAGGTCTTGTCTCCTGAGAGCGGGCAATTGCAAGATATTTTTTAGGTCTCTTAGCTTCTTCACGTTGTTTCATATAGAGGATTACCAATCCTTCGATGTTAACTGGCTCATCTGATGCATAACTTAATGCAGCTTGAAGTAATTGATCAACGTCAGGAGACGAATTCTTAATCTTGAAATCTTCAAATAACTTTATCAATACAACTGGCAGACTCTCAACGTCTCCACCCCATATACGCATACTATCTTTAAATTCATCAAGTGTAGCTTTGATAATTGAGATATAGTTCACCTTGTCATTTTTTGACTTAAAATGATTTGGTAAAAGCTGAGGTGTGCGATTTTCAATTACTCGAAGTAGTGAAAAATTCTGATTTAAAATGGCATTTTCAAATAAATTTTGGGCTTCGAAAATAGACTTATTTTCCGTTTTCTTTGCTAGCAATGTCACAATCTCGTTGTGAGCACTGCTGTCTATCGCGCATTCCAAAGGTGTTCCGAGCCCAGGCATTGTTACATCACATTCAGCGCCCGGTACGTTGACAAGATACCGAACCATTTCAGTGTTATTGTGAGAAACGGCAGAATGGATAAGGGTAAAGCCCTCTTCCACACAGTTCACCTGATATTGTGAAGGAGGCCCTTCTTTATAAAGGAGACATAAAACTTCCCAGGCATTATTTTGCACCAACCAATTTAGACTCAATATACTTCGCGCTTGACTAATACGTTGCGGTGTTCCTAGCAATATCTTTACGCAAGGATTGTTTTGTTTTATAGCCATACCAAGCGCAGTTTCTTTATCCGAGTTTTTAGATTCTATTTTGAGACCCACAACATCTGCCAATGTATTGACAACCTCATACTGACAAAATTGAACAGCAATATGTAACGGTGTGTTTTTATCCTTATCCAATAGATTCATACTGGCCTCATCCAGAAATTTTTTCTTGGAATTATTTATTAATAACTTTACCAGCTCATTGTGGCCATATTGACTCGCCAAATGAAGTGGCGTTTTATTATCAAGGAAATCTATTATGATCTTATCAACGTCAGCATTTTTTTTAATCAACTCTCTCGCTACTGCCACATTACCTGTTATGCACGCACAAGATAATAGTATGTGAAGTGATATTGTTTTAGAGCGCTCCTCTAATATCACCAAAAAAATTTGGCGCAGTTGAATATTTAAAGAATTTTTAATTTTGGCTTCGAGTTGAGGTGGCTTCTGTAACTCTTTTATTAACTCAAGAGGTGAAGGCATCGTTGTTAGCCTAGATTCAAAAAAAGAAAACCGTTGTGTATTATTATTATTCGATTCAGGAGACTCCGCGCTCGGTGGGGTAGCTTTCTCACCGATGAATTCATCAAAATGTTTTTTTACCTTTTCTAGCTCTGTTAAAAATTCACTCCCCACTTTATTAGAAAGAGATTGACTTTGGCTTTGATTAAAATTCTTACTAATCAATTGCAAACTTTCTATTATCTTTCTGGCTTCAGGCCTGAATGCGATGATCACTGATTTAAGACTTCCCTGGAGATAAAAATTAATATCTATACGCTTTTCCACAGCTACAATTAGAAGCTGGGTGACTAGGGTCTCAACTAAAGGTTTGTATTCCATACTATTTATCATTCGTAAATTACTCACTATAATTGTTAATTATCCAATTCATCCGAGAGAACTCTTGTAACACCCTTATATTAAAATAATATTAAGAACTTAAAGTTGAGCTACGATTTTGCCAAAGCAATCGCCTGCAAGCCCTTTGCCCGCCAAAAAATAGGTTTATTAATAAGTTTCTTATTAGATCAGGGGGTGGTATTATAGATAGTTAAACATTAAATTTAGCTTACTTGTACGGGTTTCTTATTTCGAATAATAGAGTGACCCCAAAGAGGCACTACCAATATTCGGAGAAGAAATGAATACATTTTCTGCTTTAAATCTCAATGCCCAAATTTTTAAATCTATCGATGCTTGCGGCTATAAGCAGCCTACAGAAATCCAAGCTAAAACGATTCCACTTATATTAAATGGCCAAGATGTTATCGGTGCCACGGAAACGGGTTCTGGAAAAACCGCTGCTTTTGTATTACCTATGCTTCATATGCTAGCAGAAAGTAAAAAGCAACAATTGCCTCGTATATTAATCCTTACCCCTACTCGTGAACTTGCAGATCAAATCACGCAAGCCATTAGAAAATACGGTCAATTAATTAGACCTAATACAGCGAGCATCATTGGCGGCGCTTCTTATCGAGAGCAAGAAAGAATGCTTTCTCGCTCGCCCGATATTATTGTTGCTACACCAGGACGCTTGATTGATCACTTACGCAATAATCGAATTAATCTTTCAGCAATCGAAATGTTCATATTAGATGAAGCAGATCGCATGTTAGATATGGGATTTATTGATGACGTAAAATTAATTGCGAAATCTACTCCCGCCAAGAAACAAACCTTACTTTTTACCGCCACAATGAATAAAAAATTAATCAGCTCCGTAGGTTATCTGCTTAATAACCCTACCGTAGTGGATTTATCAAAACCTAAAATGATTCCAACACAAATTAAACAACAGTTATTTATTGCTAATAGTCAACAGCAAAAAATTACCTTCCTGGAAAATTTATTGGTGGGTGAATCCGTTTTTAAAGGCATTATCTTTACCGCCACAAAAATGGGCGCTGATAAAATTGCCGATCACCTTCGATCTCAGGGCCACAGCGCATTAGCACTCCATGGCGACTTAAAACAACGTGTACGAAAAAAATCACTCGAAAGATTCAGTGAAGGATCTACTCAATATTTAGTGGCAACCGATATTGCTTCTCGCGGCATTGACGTAAAAGACATTAGCTATGTTATTAATTACGACTTACCACGCTGTTCTGATGACTATATCCATAGAGTTGGACGTACTGGCCGCGCTGGAAAACCCGGCGTTGCAGTCACAATTGCAACTCGCGATGAACGTCGACATATTAGCTCACTT
Source organism: Gammaproteobacteria bacterium (assembly GCA_013697705.1). NCBI lineage: Bacteria > Pseudomonadati > Pseudomonadota > Gammaproteobacteria > Gammaproteobacteria bacterium. The sequence continues at coordinate 42,663 of JACCWJ010000001.1, forward strand.
GAGCGAGATGTAGGCAGTAAGCTTGATGTTATTGATCAAAACAGAGAACCCTCTACTGAAGTCTATATAGAAGAGCCACGTAGTACAGATAGAAAACGTTCAGGAAGATCATACGGCCAAGGGGGAAATTTCCGCGGTGGTAAATCCTTTGGCTCAAACGACCGTGGTTCAAGAGAAGGCAGATCATTTAACTCTGATGACCGCAGAGGCAGATCCTCTAGCTCTGATGAGCGCAGCCCTCGCGGCGGCAGATCATTCAGCTCCGATGAACGCGGACCACGCGGACCAAGATCTTCTAGCTCCGATGAACGCAGCCCTCGCGGCGGCAGATCATTCAGCTCTGATGAACGCGGACCACGCGGTCCAAGAACCTCTAATTCTGATGGGCGCACAGCAAAACCCAGAAAATCGTTAACACTGGGTGATCGCAGCAGCGATCGTGCTGACAAACCTTTCACTAAGGGCCCTCGTAAAACACGCCCGAGCAAACCAGGTGGTTATGCACATCGTAGTTAAGTTCAGTAATTTTTATACGGATTAAATAAGGTGGGAGATCGAAGGTTGGTCTGGCCTTTGTGATCTCCCTTGGGCTGATTCATCCATCTGCTGATCAAGGGCCATCACAAAAGCCAGTGAGCACATTCTAGAAAACTCATCCTCTTGTGAATAGAGGACATCCCACCTAATTCCTGTGCTAGATAATTCCCCATGCCTGTAAGAGATGTCTTACACGGCTATAAGCTTAGTGTATCACTTAAAATATGTGTGAAAACAACCAGATCAAGAGAAGGATCACAAGAGGTACGCCTAAGAGCCACGCTATAATATATTTCATATTCCAACCTCCTTTTAATTTAAAGTATAGATTATAAGACCGTTAAGTAATAATAGCTAAAAGCCAACCATTTAGCTAAAATAATCCTTTTTATCAGGGAGGCTATATGAAAAAAACTGTTGCCTGCGGTTTTCTGTGTGGATTAGGTTTTTTAATGTTCTATGAAGCAGTTACCGCTCACACACCCTCCCCCTGTTTTGATCCACGCAGTTATTGCTGCCCCCAAGGAAACCAACTTTATTTCAAGTTAGAAACAGGGTGCTCTCATTCAAGATACACTGATATAAATGTGGATCCACGCATATGGGATGCGGCAATTCAAGGCTATGGCAATGACTTAGGTTGTTCGGAGTTCTATGGGGCAGCTATCGGATATCAGATTAATCCTCTCCTGGGCGCCGACTTTTCAGTAATACGCCGTCCATCATTTGAATATCAAAAATTTCAAACCCCTCCCAGTGCCGACACTCCTAATTTTTTAGGCACTAAAACAAGGTACTTTGATTTTCAAGACACTAGTATTATGTTCAATCTCACCCTTTATGCTGCAGGCCTCTCTGATTGCCTCACCCTGCATGTTGGGCGCTCTGCATTCATTCAACCCTTTATCGGAGCAGGGTTAGGTATTGCTTATAACACCGTCGAAAATTTCCATTCGGTATTAGGCGATGACCCCAATGCATTTCTAGCACCGGTGTCGTCGATCATGTTAGAGGAAACGAAATCTGCCTTTGCTTGGCAATTAAATGCAGGCCTTGAACTAGTAAGTGGTCAAAATTGGCATGCAGGCGTGGGTTACCGTTATTTTGACGGCGGCAGATTTAACAGCAATGACTTTGTTATTAATGAGATCCTGTCTCAAAAAGTATCGCCTTGGCAGGGGGATTTTAGAAGTAATGAAGGTTTTGTTTTCTTAAAATACGCCATTTAATACCAATGAGAATCGCTGTTTCAGGAACACATTCGGTTGGTAAAAGTACGATGGTCAATGACTTTGTACAAGCGTTTCCCAATTATATACACGAAGAAGAACCCTATCGCGCACTACGCGATTACTACAATATTAAATTTGGCAAGGAATCAACACGATTTTGCAATGGATTGCAATTGTATTACAGCATCAGCCGAGCTAAGCAGTATTGCGCTAATACCTGTGATGTTATTTTTGATCGATGCCCTGTTGATTATATTGCATATTCTAAATATACCGCCAATTACCGTGAAACAGACATTGATGATACTTTCATTGAGAGTTTTGTGACACCAGTGAAAGAAGCTTTGTCTTTTATCGATATCCTTTTATTTGTTCCCATTACAGAGAAGCACCCGGTCGCTTTTGAAGAAGATGGCATTAGACCCACCGATAGACAATACCGTATCGAAGTCGATGATATCTTCAAAAAAATTTACTATGAAAACGCCTATGATGTGATGCCCCCAAATCCCCCGAAATTAGTAGAAATCTGGGGAAACCGCGAAGAACGAATAGCAAAAATCAACCAAGCAATTTTAGAGTTCCTATAACCTAAGGGGAACGCATCCTCCACTACGACGGCATCTCGCGACCCATCTTTCTTCGTGTCCTGCGGATCCACCCCTATCGACCGCGACACGCCCTTCTCGTCGTCCGCGACCAACCCTTCCACGTCGTCCGCGACCCACTCGTCCCGCGACCAACCCTTCCACGTCGTCCCGCGACCCACCCTTCCACGTCGTCCCGCGACCCACCCTTCCACG
>JACCWJ010000002.1 GCA_013697705.1 Gammaproteobacteria bacterium
ATCCAGGTTCGAGGCTGGATCCCGCGATCAAGTCGCGGGACGACGAGTGAGTGTTTATCGCGGGACGACGAGTGAGTGTTTATCGCGGGACGACAAGTGAGTGTTTATCGCCGGAGGACGAATGAGTTGTGCCCTCCGGAGGACAACTGAGGCATTAAGTTACCAAGCAGGAACAGCCTCGCCTTGGAAAAGCTTCTTAGCTCTGTTAACTACTTCAGGAGAGTGGAGGGCATTCATTAGCTTTACGAACTTGGGATCATCTTTGTCCGCAGTTCTAATGACCACTATATTTGCATAGGGAGAATCAGAGCCTTCCACAAATAGCGCATTTTTGGAAGGGAGTAAACCGCCCATCATCGCATAATTGGTATTGATTACTGCCAAATCCGCATCGCTCAAAATACGAGGTAATTGGGCTGCGTCTAATTCTTTGATTTGGATATGTTTAGGATTATCGATGATGTCTTGAGAGGTTGCTTTTAAAGCAAGTCCGGGTTTTAGTTTTATCACACCTGCCTTTTCCAGCAGCATTAGAGCTCGTGCCTCATTACTCGGATCATTAGGAATGGCGACTATGGCGTTATCTTTCAGCTGGTCCAAATGCGCTATTTTGGTAGAGTAAATGCCCATTGGATAAATAAATGTTTTACCAATTGGCGATAATTTATAATGCTTGGCTGCGATAGTTTGTTCTAGATAGGGGAGATGTTGAAACATATTGGCATCAATACTACCGTCGGCCAATGCTTGATTCGGTAAAACATAGTCGGTAAATTCGACGACATCGATGTCTAATCCGTACTCTTTCGCGGCTACATTTTGAGCCACTTCCATTAGAGAGGTCTCCGGCCCGGCTATGGTTCCTACTCTTATTTTATTCGGGTTATTCTTCGTGGACTGTGAGCAACATGTTAAAATGAGAGTACACGCAAAGACAAAAAGTAAGTTTCCAAACTTCTTCATTATTTTCTCCTAATGTGTGAAACGATTCGCAATTCTGTCACCTAAATACTGAATGACATAGACTAATAAAATCAGAATGATGATGGTCGCCAGCATGATCATTAAGTCAAATCGTTGGTACCCATAATTAATGGCAACAGCGCCTAGACCGCCCCCGCCGACAGCGCCTGCCATGGCAGAGTAGCCAACTAGCCCAATTAAAGTAGTAGTGAAACCATGAATGATAAGTGGAAGCGCTTCAGGAATCATAATTTTGGTAATTGTCTGTAGAGGAGAAGACCCCATTGCAATGCCTGTCTCAATTAAGCCATCTCCAATTTTCACAAGAGCGCTTTCAACAATTCGCGCTACAAACGGGATAGATGCGATGCTGAGCGGGATAATAGCCGCATTAGTGCCTATGGAGGATCCAACAATAAGACGTGTTAGTGGAATGAGCGCTATGAGTAAGATGATGAATGGAATTGCACGTAGTACATTAATAACAGAGGATAAAGTTCTGTTGTATATGGAGTTTTGAAGAATGCCACCTTTCCTCGTGGTGAAAAGGATAATGCCGAGAGGCAGTCCTAAGCCGATGGCAATGATGCCTGACAAGACCACCATGTAAATGGTTTCTAGGGTACCTTGCCCGAGAAGCCAGAAGAAATTATTTTGCATAATATCCCACCACCTCTACAAATACATCTTTGGATTGTAAATATTGAGTGGCTTGCTCCAGTCTATCCGCTATATCAGAAACCTGGATCAGCATTACGCCGATAACATTGTCACGTATAACTTCAATATTTGCCTGTAAGATGTTGATATCTATTTTGAAATTTTGAACTATATGAGCGATGAGAGGTTCTTGGGCAGCGCCGCCAACAAATGAAAGTCTCAACAGAATATCGCTATTGGGCATTTTAGCTCTCGATAAGCGCTCTTGTATAAAGGTAGGCAAATTATCCTGTAGATTTGATCTTATGAATTGTTTGGCCATCGCTGTTTTAGGTTTGCTAAAAAATTCCAGTACATCCGCTTGCTCAATAATTTTTCCCTGTTCCAAGATGGCGAGGCAATGGCATATTTCCTTAACCACTTCCATCTCGTGGGTAATTAAAAGGATGGTGACACCCAATTGTTCATTAATGTCTTTAAGTAATTGTAATATGGAGTGGGTAGTGTGTGGATCAAGCGCCGAGGTGGCTTCATCGCTTAACAGTATCATCGGCTTGTTAGCCAGTGCCCTTGCTATAGCTACTCTTTGTTTTTGTCCGCCGCTCAGTTGGCTGGGATGAAAGTCTTTTTTATCCGTTAAACCGGTTAGTTCTAGGAGAGGTTTTACAGTTTCATCTATCTGCTTTTTCGAAAATCTAGCAATTTCAAGGGGTAATGCGATGTTTTCAAAGACTGTACGCGAGGAAAGCAAGTTAAAATGTTGAAAAATCATTCCTATTTTTCTGCGTTCACTGCGCAATTCTGGTGGGGAGAGCTGGGTCATGTCTCGCTTGGCTATCACTACTTGCCCTGAAGTAGGCTTTTCTAACATATTAACACAGCGTATTAATGTGCTTTTACCTGCTCCGCTCGGTCCGATAACACCGAAAATTTGCCCCTTAGGTACGCTAAGATTGACATTATCGAGTACTTTAAAGGTGGGAGAGTAATTTTTTGTAAGATTAATTAATTCGATCATGCATATTCGCTAATGTAATCCGAAAACTCCAAATGTGTGATCTTATCATTAGATTTTACTTCTGTCATGCAGCCCCCGCCTGCTTGACTGATCTCTGTTTGATCTCTATACTTTAGTGATTATCCAGAGGGAGTTGCATGTTGACGTTAAGCCAAAGAAAAGTTTACGAATTTATACAGCAGTTTATCCAAGATCACGACTATTCACCTACTATGGCGGAAATTGCTAAAGGGATTGGTATTCAATCCCGAGGCGTGGTTCATCGCTATGTAGCCGCATTAGTTACCGAAGGACTTATCAATATTACCCCGGGGAAGAGGCGTAATATTCATCTTATCAACTCGGAGAGCGTACTTCGCCTTGAAGGCAAGATCGCAGCCGGTAGTCCCATTGAAGCAATTCCTGAAAATGAAACCCTAGATATTGTGAATATTTTTCTCGGTGCGAACCGTTACGCGCTTAAAGTTAAGGGTGATTCTATGATTGAAGAAGGGATTTTTGATGGCGATGTCGTTGTCTGTGAGTATTGCAATGCTCCTGCTGATGGCAAAATCGTTGTCGCCTTGATTGATCAACTAGAAGCAACCTTAAAGAGAATCAAATACGATAGTGACGATACCATAACGTTGATTCCTGCAAACTCCAACTTGCTCCCGATCACCTATTCACGTGACAGAGTGACAATTCAAGGCATTTATATTGGTCTACTTCGCTTTGAGGGAAATTTTTAATGGTGCAGCAAGGGTGGTTGCCGTATTTTCAAGGACTTTCGCCTGCCTACCAGATGTTCTCCTGGTTCCCGCAGCAATTATTTTCAGGTGCCTGGCCGACGATTGATGACTACAATACGCTCTTTGCCTCGCGCCATGAAGAATTCGCTATTCGGTTTGTGCCGCAAGGGGCTAAGGCTCTGCGTTTTATAGAGGGCTATGAGCCACGTATTTTTCTGTCAGGTGAAATACAAACGAGGTCTAATAATTGGCATGATTTTTTCAATATGCTTATCTGGTGCAACTTTCCCACTTTAAAATCGCAGTTGAATAAACTTCAATATAGCGAGCTGCTCAAGCGAGAGACAAAGGATGCACGACGCTCTGCCCTTGAAAATTTTCTTACCTTATTCGATGAAAATGGAGTGGTTATACTGTCGTCCGAGGACAGTCTGCTTTCAAGAATTCGAACAATGCAATGGAAAGACTTTTTTTGGAACCAACGTCGTTTATTATCTCAAAAATTGCGTTGTTACGTGTTTGGACATTCTCTGCACGAGAAATTGCTGAACCCTTATATTGGAATGGTGGGACATGCTTTGTTGTTGAAAGTGGCAGATTCTTTTTTTGATAATAGTTTAGAACAACAATTTAAAGTAATTGAACAAAATCTCTGCGCACTAGATTTTGAACTTATTACTTCAAAAGCGCTTTATCCAATTCCTGTGCTTGGGTTTCCAGGTTGGTGTGTAGAATCAAATGATCCTTCTTTTTACGACAATAAAGATTATTTTCGTCCCCAACGTTTAACTAACACGATGGGCAATTAACCTTATTGGCGCGAGAGCTGGGGAGGGTTTCTAAATAGAGGGAAGTAAGGTCAATCGCGCGCGAATGCTTTTTAAATTATCAAAATCAAGATCTACACACATGAATCCAGGATCAGTACCCAGATCTGCAATTATATTCCCCCAGCCATCCGCTGCAAGAGAGTGACCCCAACAATCTCTGGTTTGATTATTTACTCTATGATTACCGGTTTGGGCGGGTGCGATTAAATATGTTTGGGTTTCCATGGCACGCGATCGACACAGTATTTCCCAATGTGCTTTACCTGTTTCATACGTAAAGGCCGAAGGTACGACAATCACATCTACTTTTTTCTTGATGAGTTCTTGAAATAAATTTCCAAAACGCAGATCAAAACAAATAGCACAACCGATTGTCGTAGTTCCAATCTGATAGGTGACAACTTTATCTCCGGGAGTGAGGAAACTAGCTTCATCATACTGATCGTTTTGTGTCGTAAATTTGAATAGATTTATCTTGCGATAATGCCCAATAAGTTTACCTTGGGAATTTATCACACAGGTTGTGTTGTAATACTTACCTGAAAAATACTCGCAAATACTACCGCTATGAATAAAAACTTTATATTTAAGGGCTAGCCTCATTAATAAAGCAACTGCTTCGCTTTTACCTGAGATGTCTTCCGCCGCAGCCTTTTTTTGCTCTATCGTGCCTCCCATGAAATGGAACATTTCAGGGAGTGCGATAAGATCAGGTTTATTTGTTTCGCAGGCTTGTTCGATCCATTTCTCAGCCTGCGACAAATTACTCTCTTTATCATTTTGAGAATTCAGCTGGATGATCGCTACCTTCATTGAGGCTGTTCTCGAATCCAGTTTATGAGTCCACCGGCTTTGACGATTTCAATTTGTCGTTCAGATAAAGTATGTTTGACCTCGAATTCTTTATTGGTATTCTTAATTTGCAACATTGCCTTACCATTTTTGAGAAAGGAATCAATGTCAGCAAGCTGAATGACTTCTTCCTTTTCAATTTCATTGTACACACCCGGTGCCATAAATTGAGCAGGTAAAATCCCAAAATTAATAAGGTTTTGCCAATGAATGCGAGCAAAACTTTTTGCAATAACCATTTGCAGACCGAGATAGCGGGGTGCTAATGCAGCATGTTCTCGACTAGAACCTTGCCCATAATTTTCGCCACCCACAATAATATGTCCTTTTACTGCAGATAATTCTTTGGCACGTCTTGCATAACTGGGATCCACCAATTCATATACGAATTCACTGATTTTAGGGATATTGCTTCTATAAGGTAATACTCGAGCACCCGCAGGTAAAATTGCATCAGTAGAAATGTTATCGCCCACTTTGAGCAAAATCGGGATTTCAAAAGCTTTCGCTAAAGGTCCGAGCGAAGGTAAGGAGGCGATATTCGGCCCTTTGATTAAGTTAACTTGTAGCGCTTGTTCTTCTGCAATGGGCGATTGCAACATTTCACGATTAAAGGGTCTTTCATCGCGATTAACAATATTGGGGTAGGGCATGTCTAGATCACGAGGGTCGGTAATTTTTCCGGTTAAGGCGGAAGCTGTGGCTGTTTCTGGGCTACATAGAAACACGCTGTCTTCAGGCGTGCCAGAACGTCCCGGAAAATTTCTAGGAGTTGTTCTTAGGCTGTTACGACCGGTTGCGGGTGCTTGCCCCATTCCTATGCAGCCATTACATCCAGCTTGATGCACTCTGGCGCCTGCATGAATCATATCCCCTAAATATCCTTCGCTTACTAACTCCTCTAAAGAGCTTCGAGAGGTAGGGTTCACGTCGTAGGAAACATAAGAAGGTACTTTTCGGCCTCTTACTATCTCAGCTGAAATAGCAAAATCGCGAAAGCCGGGGTTGGCTGAAGAACCAATATAGGCCTGGTAAATAGGTTCCCCAGCCACTTCTTTGACTTTAACGACTTTGTCAGGATTAGAAGGTTTTGCAATAAGGGGCTCCAGATCGCTAAGATTGATCTCGTCTTCTTTATCATAGGTGGACCCTTCATCGGCAAGGAGCTCAATCCATTCTTCTTCTCGATTTTGACCTTTCAGAAAGCGCTTTATATTTTGGTCAGAAGGGAACACGGTGGTGGTGGCTCCAAGTTCGGCGCCCATGTTTGCAATAACATGACGATCCATTGCACTCAAGTGTTCAAGGGCGGGCCCGTGATATTCAATGATGTATCCTACGCCACCTTTGACACTGTGTCTGCGTAGCATTTCCAAAATGACATCTTTAGCGCTGACCCAATCCGGAAATTTTCCCGTTAATTTCACCCCAAAAATTTTAGGCATTTTCACATAATAGGGCTGGCCTGCCATTGCTAGCGCAACTTCAAGTCCTCCGGTGCCTATTGCTAACATGCCAAGCGATCCGGAGGCGCAGGTGTGGCTATCGGAGCCGAGTAACATCTTGCCGGGCTTGCCAAATACCTGCATATGAACAGGGTGGCTTACCCCGTTACCTGGGCGGCTATACCAGAGGCCAAATTTTTGACAAGCGCTCTGTAAAAAAAGATGATCATCTGCATTTTTGTAATCTTCTTGGATAAGATTGTGATCGACGTATTGCACGGAGACTTCAGTCTTTACTCTTTTTACCCCCATCGCTTCAAGTTCTAACATGACTAAAGTCCCGGTAGCATCTTGAGTAAGGGTTTGGTCGACTCGTAACCCGATTTCGCTATCAGGCTCCATCTTGCCATCGATTAAATGTGAGTGTATGAGTTTGTGGGCAACGTTCATGGGCATAATTTTTTCCTCCTTGAAAAGAATTATTGTCGCATGTTTTTAATTTGGGAGGAATAACTTGAGGAGACAAACACTACGGCCATGCCTTGTTGTTGCCCCGCAGTCTGAAGTTAATCATTCGGCGGGGTCTCTTTATTCACTAACGTGTAGTTGCATGGGGGTTAGCCATTTTTGCGGGCTGCACAGCTTCATCAAACTGCTCGGCGGTTAAAAAACCTAATGAGAGTCCGGCTTCTTTAAGAGTAGTACCTTCCACATATGCTTTATGCGCAATTTCAGCCGCTCTATCATAACCAATAACAGGGTTTAAGGCAGTTACCAGCATCAAGGAATCTCTCACGTAGCTAGCGATTTTTTGTTTATTAACCTCCATGCCTCGAATAGCGTATTTTGTGAAGCAGCGACAAGAGTCTGCCAAAATATTAATCGACTGTAGCAAGTTGAATATCATCACTGGCTTAAACACATTAAGCTCAAAATTTCCTTGCGAACCTGCAATTGTTATCGTGTTGTCATTACCCATTACTTGGACGCATACCATAGTCAATGCTTCGCACTGGGTCGGGTTCACTTTTCCAGGCATGATAGAAGACCCCGGTTCATTCTCGGGGAGAATAAGTTCCCCCAAGCCGCATCGTGGGCCAGATGCTAGCCAGCGTATATCATTTGCTATTTTCATCAATGACGTAGCTAATGTTTTTAAAGCACTACTTGCCATCAGAATAGCTTCATGACTCGCCAAAGCAGCAAATTTATTGGGCGCCGTTGTGAATTCAATGCCGGTTAAAATTGCGATTTCTTTTGCAGCCATTTCTGCAAACTTGGGATGAGTATTTAGACCTGTACCGACTGCAGTGCCTCCGAGTGCTAATTCTTGTAGAAAAGGTAGTATTTTTTCAATAAATTGAAGATTCATATCCAACTGCGCAACATAGCCGGAAAATTCTTGGCCTAACGTCATAGGAACTGCATCTTGAAGGTGGGTTCGCCCAATCTTTATAATGCTATCGTATTCTTTTTGCTTCTTGGCTAACTCATCACGTAATTCTTTAACTGCCGGAATTAATTTATTGATTATTTGTTGGGTAGCGGCAATATGCATTGCAGTGGGAAAGGTGTCATTTGATGATTGAGACATATTTACGTCATCGTTCGGATGAATAAATTCTCGGCTGCCTCTCTGTCCACCCAATTTCTCGGCGGCCCGATTGCCAATCACTTCATTTACATTCATATTAGTTTGGGTACCACTACCTGTTTGCCATATTCGTAGCGGGAACTCTTGATCAAACTGTCCCTTAATCACTTCGTCAGCACTTTCCACAATCGCATTTGTTTTTTCTTTTGAAAGTTTGCCTAGCGCCAAATTGGTGAGCGCTGCCGCTTTTTTCAAAATAGCGAACGCTTTTATAAGTTCTGGAGGCATCACATCACCCCCAATATCAAAATGTGTGAGCGAGCGTTGCGTTTGGGCTCCCCAATAACGATTAGCCGGTACCTCAATTTGACCCATACTATCGGATTCTATTCTGGTTTTTTCTGACATAATGGCCTCATTGTTTAAATTTTTTTTGAAAGACGTAATCATACATAACACCTATAATTAAAAAAAGATAATTGGATTATACAATGCCGCAACAAGATGATTTTGATAAATATACCGAAAAGTCAGTGAAATCAATAGATCACGCATTTATTGAAGCGACAGAACTCAAGGAGCCCCTGGAAGTGGTGAAGGCGAGTTTCGAGCTCGCTGATAGAACCCATCGACCTCTTTTAGAAGCCCTGCAGACTATTGCCAGTGCCATTCCTCCTCTCAAGTTATTAATCACCAGTATTGTAGGTATTTGGGAAATTATTCATGCCATCTTTCTGGATAGAGAGACTTCTAAATTATCACGTGGCGCTAAAGTAGGCATGACGCTCACCCTTATCGGTCTTGGTATTGCAGCGATTGTTGCCTTACCGGTGGCGGGCGCTTTGTTAGTAGCAAGTGCGGGGGTGGCACTAGGAAAAGAACTGTTGAATGTGGCTACCTCTATGAGTGCTTATATTTCAGCGAAAGGAAAACTCTCGGCAGAATCTGATCCGGTTAAAAGAGTTGTTCTAGAAAAAGAGGTAAAAGCGAAGCGCGATAAGGTCATCGATAATATAATTTCAACGACATTGGCGGCTGCAAGTTTGGTGGGATTTGCTATGCTCATCACTCCATTAGCGCCGGTGGGGTTAGGAATATTAATTGCTACGTCTTCCATTGGTATCGGTATAAAACTCTTGCCGCCCCTATTTAAAAAAATAGGCAAGGGCATAAGCTCCATTTTTCAGCGAACTAAGAATGAAAAAACTGCAACATCGATTTCTGATGATGAATTATCACCTCAAGAAAAACTTAAAAATGATATTTCTCCTGCACCTTCTTTGGAAAAAGAGACCACTGCTCTCATCTCTGAAATTATTTCAGATCATCCAAAACAAGAAGTTGAAATGGGTCTTCAAGAAATGCATCAACCCAAAGAAGTGGATGAGCCAATTGTTCAATCAATACAAAAGGTCCGAGTTAAAGACCCGGAAATTTCTGCAGATAATCAGGATGAAGATCCGAGTAGTGGCAAATCCTTCGATAAAAATTCGTAATTAGATAGCGGCACCTCTGTTTCACCTAAGGAGGTTATATTAATCTATCCATCTTTTTACGGTTTTATTTGTGGACGATTGAAAAAAGCTTGCGCAATTTTTTCTGCGTCTGCTTGCTCCTGATCTTGGGATATTTTTGTATGACCCGCTATTTTACAGAGTAGTTCACGGGGGAGAGACGCGAAAATAAAATTAGAAGGGTGTCTGGTGGCTTGAGCTAAAAGTTGAGAATTTTTTCTAATTTCTTGGTGATTTATCTTAACCTCCATATATTCGCTTGGTAATTTCAAATTACCAGAATTACGATACAGAGGATTAATATCTTTTACCAGAGATTCCCACGAATTTACTACTGCCACTTTAAGTGGATAAAGCATGCTTTTAAGATCGGGTCTTACTTGATTTATTATACTAACGAATGTCTTTTGTAATGAAATCATTTGAGAACTTGGCTTGCTATTATTGTTGTTCTCATCTTTTATAAGATTGTTTATAATTAGTTTAATCAGGTTACTATCAATATCTTCGCTTATATACAATAATAGAAGAGTGAAAAAAGTTGTCGCGTATGAGCCGTATTCTTCATCTTCAATACCTCCTGATTTTCCAATAAAAAGAATGAGATCATTTATTGAGAATTGAGCATTGATAGTGATTAAAACCAAACTCGCCAAAAATTATGGATGGAGATATCCGCTGTGCCTCATCATCTGAGATAAATGAACCTAGATAGGAAATCACATGATGTAGAAACTCTTCTAACATCTCGTTAGATTTATCTACCTCAATAGCAGCGTGTGAGTTTAATTTATTTAAAAGACTAGTTTCTAAACTGTCTGTTAGTGTCGTTTTGACCCATGTGGATTCTTCATTTTTTAAGTTCATATTAATAATTTTCAATATAAATAAGGTATTAAAGTAAAGTATTTGCTATCTACCTACATAATAACCATTAAAAATTAACAAAATATTATAAACTCCAAAAATTGCTCAAAATCGAATGTTTTTCTGTTGGGAAGGCTGAAAAAGTTGGTATTTATGGGGGTTATGTTGAATAAAGGGAGGTAATGAATCGATCTATGTTTTTTTTCTGGTAAATAACTGAGGTGAGTTTAAAAAATCTAAAAACTCATCCGTAACTCTTTCAAGAGGGAAGTAAAGACTCAGGCGTTCAGGCGCTATAATCAGAATGTCCTTTTCTTTGCGTGTTAGTTTCTTGATATATCGTTCTGCCTGCATTGCTTGAGCTTTGGTGCCCATTATAAGCCAGGATTGCACTAAGCTGTGCGGTTTAAAACTTTTAGTATATTTACAGCCTCCTGTGCCTTTTAGGTGATGTTTATAGCGCTTGACAAGATCGGTGGTAAAACCGGTATACAAGCTATTATTGCTACAATGCAGTATGTATACAAAATATTCCTTTTGTGACATCTTTTTTGACTCCCTGGTTTAAGAATTTGGTTCTAATAATTAATTCGTCTCTTCCGATTTAATTTCTACACTAGAGATCAGGGGGTTCGCTAGGCTCAAACTCCTTTTTTAAACTCATGGCAAAACTATATTCAGTTTTGAGTAGGCCTTCAACATTAGTCGCATTTTTTTGCGGTCTTCTTGATTCCCCCGTCTACCTCTCAGAAATAATGAAGGGCACAAATTATATCTGTGCTGAATAGTTCAAAACAATGTAGCCTTGATGAAATCAAGGATCCTGGATTCCGCTGGCGCTTCATCCAGGCTACATTACTTTCGCGGCAGAATGATAAGTCGGGTCTCTTTAAAAGACATCGCTGAATAGTTTCAAACAATGTAGCCTTGATGAAATCAAGGTTTCTCTATTTGACTATTTATCATACAATGTGTGCCAGCCCCCACTGTGAAGCTTAACGCAATATTAATTTTTTTAAAAAAATGCGTCACCCAAAAAAAATTAAATGAGGTTAAAATGTTAATTAATATCGAAGGAAAGCCTTTTAGTATTCAATCGCAAAGCGAGTTTAAAGCAATTTTAATGCAGTATCCTAGTTTGCAGCACAATATTTATTTTCCTCTAATAGAGAGTTGGGCAGATATTGTGAGTACGATAAAGACATTTCCAGATAGCCGAGAATTTTTATTCCAAAATTTAATTGTACCTGTTCAAATGCATGCTCAATTTTTATCTAAGATTTTCCATTGGAAATGTACATTAGAAAATTTCCCTGATCATAGAGGAGATATTTTCGAACTTGTTTTAAACAAACAAAATTTTGCAATAAAAGTGCAATCCTTATTTGATTTGCGATCTGCTGTTGAGCTTTTTCCGGAATATAGTGAAGTTTTATTGCAATTTCTCACAAGTTCTTCGGAGATTTTCAATAGAATAGTAACGCCCTGCGTTGGTGCCCTTAGTTCGCTGGCGACGATATTTCTTAATCAAAAACAAAAAATATTTGAATTGACCTTAAAAGAAAAAGACGCTTTCCTGAGATTTGTGAAAAGTGCCGGCGATTTAGAGCTGGTAGTTAAACATTTTCCAGAAAATAAAGAATTATTATATCAAATGGTAATTACTAATCATGATATATTCCGGTCATTTATTATGAAATCTAGCGAAGAATATAATTTAACTGTTCTCTGTCAAATATTTAATGAACATGCTCAAGAAATCAAACAACTCTATTACGGGTTACTAAGTCAAGGTCAGGATGCAGGAAAATCAACTGAGTTCGTAGACGAATTTTTGTCGGACCAAAATTCTCAAGTAACCAAAGAAATGGTAACCGAATTTATTGCTGAAAATGAGACAAATGCTTATGTTAACGACTTCCTAGAGGAAACTAATTTGATAGCTGATGCCACCGAAGATTTGGTGAACGAATTTTTGGAAGAAGCGATAATTGATTTTATCTCCGATAAGCCAGAGCCTGTGAATAACCGCGCACTACCACGTATAGCGACCATCGCGAAGCATCTTTTTTATAAAAATTTAGACAATGTAATCAGCAATCAGAATAATGAATCTGACTCACCTAACATGGAAAATATAATTGATAATTTTAGAGAAACGAAGCAATTTCAACAACGATTTGTGCGTTCTTGTTTATAATCTCTATTGTGTCGTAGGGGAGAATTACACTTTTTATAGGCTCACATTACTCACGGTTATAGACTAATGCTAACGGTATATACCTTACTTTTGGAGGCCAAACATTATAGGTATTATTTGTTATTCATTTATGCAGAATTAGCGACCTATTTGTAGTTTAAATCAAAAAAACCCCCAGTATTTGCTATACTTGCCTTATGTCGCTTTTTTTTAATGGCTTATAGGCGATTTTCAACGCTAGAATCAACAATCACACGGACAGATACAAACAATAAGGTGTAAACTGCGAGGTGTGGTATGGCTATTATTTTGGGTAATTCTGAGGATAATCTAATTAATGGAACTTCCTCAAATGATGTTATTACTGGGGAGAACGGTGCCGATACCATTGAGGGAGGGGCTGGCAGCGATATTATAGATGGCGGCAATGGAGCTGATACTATTGAAGGAGGGTCAGGAAACGATATTTTAAGTGGGGGTAACGGCGAAGATACCTTAGATGGAGGCGCAGGTAACGACATTTTAAGCGGCGGCAATGGTGAGGACACTCTCGAGGGCGGAGCGGGAAATGATCTGTTAAGCGGCGGTAATGGAGATGATTATCTCGAAGGCGGCGCAGGCAACGATCTGGTCAATGGTGATAGTGGTAATGATACCCTGGCTTATAATGTAGGTGAAAATTTAACTAGCGTAGATTTTTATAATGGAGGTAATGGCACAGATACACTCCAATTTACTTTTGACTTCAGCGTTTTAAGTCAATTATCCAATTCATTTGGCTATTCAAGTGTTAATTCTTATTTATCGTCTATTCAAAATTTCTTTACGCAACAGAAATCCGCGGGTTACTCGATCGATTTTTCGCGTTTCGGATTTAATCTTACTGCTCAAAACATCGAAAACCTAACTATTAATATAGTGGATGGGCCGAATATTGCTCCTACAGCTTTACCTGGAGCTACTGCTGTTACCGTAGAGGATGCTTCCTATACATTTAAGCTTTCAAATTTCGGGTTTAGTGATCCGGATGTGGGCGATACCTTACAATCAATCCGCTTTACCAATTTACCTTCGAGTGATAACGGTCAGCTACTGTTAAATAGCGCTCCCGTAATTGCAGGTCAGACCATTTTAGCCACCGATATAGTGCAAGGAAAACTACAGTTTTCGCCAGCAGAGAATGTTAATGGCACGAATTTAACACAATTTAACTACCAAGTGAGTGATGGCGATAGCTGGAGTACGAATTCAGCGGCCACAAACATTAATGTCTCAGCAGTTAATGATGCTCCTATCGCACATGGTATATCCAACCAAGTAGTTAGCGAAGAGTCAACGTTCACTTTTACAGTGCCAAATGAAGCTTTTACTGATGTAGATAAGGCGACTAATGGCGATACCCTAACTTATAGCGCAACCTTAGCAGATGGTAATGCCTTACCTGATTGGCTCCATTTTGATTCCACCTCGCATACCTTAAGTGGCACGCCTGATGACCCAAATGTGGGAACAATAAATATAAAAATAACGGCGACTGATAGTAATAATGCTCAGGCTTCGAATATTTTTAATCTCACAGTTAATCCAGTCAATGATGCACCGGTTGCAAGAAACGATACTGCTGTCGTAAATGAAGACAATCAGGTCGTAATTAATCCATTAGCCAATGACACCGATGTGGATGGTGATAATTTGGTAGTAAGTAATTTTGATTCAGCCAGTGCGCAAGGGGGGGTAATTACTTACCAAGATGGTAATTTAGTGTATGCTCCTGCTGCAAATTTTAATGGTACCGATACATTTAATTATTCCATAGCCGATGGTAAGGGTGGCACGCACAATGCAACAGTTTCAGTAAATGTTCTTGCAGTGAATGATGCCCCAACCGCCAATGCCGATAGCTTAATTGTCGATCAAAATAGCAATAATAATATTATTAATGTGCTTAACAATGACACTCAAGGTCCCGCAAATGAATCCTCACAATTGCTGAAAGTTATCGCAGCAAACGCTGATTTTGGATTGGTTACTATCAATGAAGACGGTACGTTAAGCTATAAGCCTAATGACGGCCATTTTGGAGATGATGTCATTCATTACACCATCCAAGATAACGGTCTTACCAATGATGTTCTTGATCCCAAGACCGCTTCAAGTGTGGTCAATGTAACAATTAATCAAGCGGGTGATTTATTTACAGAACAAAATGACACCGTAAATTTTAATGCAATAACAGCCGGGCAATATCCTGTTGACCAGTATTATAATGCGCTAGGAGGTAATGATACTGTTTATCTACCTCAAGATGAAGCCCATGCCCAGCTCAGTGGTTATGATATTAACGTTGGATTTAGAGATGGCGCTGGATCAGACAATATATATGGCGGTAATTTAAACGATCTGTTTATTGCGAGCAGTGCTCCTGCAAGCGACCGGGATTTTTATTCAGGTGGTGGTGGAGTGGATACTGTGTTCTTCGGACAAGTGAATGCTGCTGTTACGGTGATATTAGAAAATGTATATCAAAATACAGGCGGTGCAGGTACTCAAGCCTATGGCAGTATCGAAAACGCAATTGGCACGAATTTCAACGATGTTTTAGTGGGCAACAGTGACGCTAACCAATTGGCGGGTGCAGGTGGCGATGACACCCTTTATGGTCAAGCGGGCAATGACTATCTTGTAGGCGGGCTGGGCAACGATACAATCTATGGCGGTACAGGTATAGATACTGTTTCTTACTATGATGCTGCTTCCCAGGTTAATGTTATCCTCTCTTCTCAAACAGATGGTATAGGCCACGTAACCGGCGGCGCTGGAAACGATACAGTTAGCGGTATTGAAAACATCGTAGGCTCCTATTGGCATGGTGGCACCTTAACAGGAAGCGATGACGACAATACCTTCTTTGTTGGCGTAGGTGACGATTTCGTGAATGGCGGCAAGGGCACAGATACTATTTCCTATGAGCTGGTAGATGCAGGTGTTGTGGTTAACCTATTATTTTCAGATATCAATAATAGCCCTTATGCCCAAAATACCCAGGGCGCGGGGGTTGATCTTATATTGAGCATAGAAAATGTGACTGGTACCCAATTCAATGATGCGATACAGGGCGACGCAAATAACAATATTATTGACGATGGTGGCGCAGGTAATGACTTGCTGGTGGGAGGCCTCGGTAACGATACCGCATCGTATTCTCTTGCTCAATCAGGGGTAACCGTTTCGTTGCTTTTACAATCTCAATCTCAAAATACAATCGGTTCAGGTTTAGATCAATTGTTTGGATTTGAAAATTTATCAGGGTCTAATTTCGATGATAAATTAATTGGCGATAATAATAATAACGTTCTTACCGGTGGTAATGGTAATGATGAATTAATCGGTAATGGAGGGATAGATACTGCTTCTTATTCTACAGCAGCGTCTGGAGTGAGCGTTGATTTACAATTACAAGATCAATATCAAAATACGCTGAGTGCGGGTCAGGATAAGCTAAGCGGCATCGAAAATCTCACCGGCTCTGATTACAATGATACATTAATTGGTAATGGCAGTAGTAATACCTTAACGGGGGGTAAGGGGAACGATACCTTAACCGGCATGGGTGGAGATGATTATTTAAGGGGTGGTCCAGGCACTAACATTCTTGATGGTGGCTTAGGCATTGATACCGTTGATTATCGCTTTCATAATTCTACGCTTCAAATCGGGGTTAATGTCTCTTTAACTGCCAATACTGCCCAAAACAATACTGGTGTCCAGGTTCCTGCTGGCGAGGTATTTCATGATAGTTTATCTAGTATTGAAAACATTATAGGGAGTGCATATCCTGATACTTTAATCGGTAATGATGCGGATAACGTTATATTCCCGGGTGCTAATAGCTTTTCACCCTTCTCTGGAAATTTTGACACGATAGATGGCAAAGGCGGAGTAGACACCGTGGACTATCTCTATTCCCTCGAATCGGTAAATGTTCAACTTTCCAATAACACTCATCTGCTGAATGTTGAAAATGTGTATGGCTCTAATTTTGATGACTCCATAACAGGCGACGCTGGGAATAATACTTTATACGGCCGAAATGGTAATGACATTCTCAATGGTGGTGCAGGCAATGACACTATCTATGCAAATGGCAATGACTTTATTGATGGGGGCCTTGGTACTGATACCGTTAGCTATAAATTTATGGACATTGGCGTAACCTTAAACCTCTTATTCCCCGGTGTATTTGCGCTTAATTCAATCACTGATACATTATCCTCAATTGAAAACATCGAAGGTACTAACTTTAATGATGGTTTAACAGGGGATGATTTTGTCAATACCATCACTGGTGGTGCTGGTAATGATACCTTAGTCGGTGCAGGGGGTGCTGATACGCTTGATGGCGGCATCGGCAATGACACATTGCGTGGTGGTGCTGATAATGATTATCTTGCAGCAGGCGAAGGATCTAACCAAGTTTTTGGTGATGATGGCGATGACTTTATGTTGGATGGAGGCATCAACAGTTCGGATCGTTATACCGGCGGAGCAGGAATTGATACCGTAAGTTATGCCAATGCTTTAAGTAATGTAATCGCCACACTGTACCCTGTTGATCAAATATTTTTCCAAGCCGGCAATTACTATCGCGATACCGGTGGCGGTGGTTCCGATTGGCATATAAGCATTGAAAATCTCATTGGCAGTAATTTTGATGATGTTCTTAATGGTAATGATGCGAACAACGTTCTCCAAGGGGGAATAGGTAACGATACGTTAGTAGGCGGCTTAGGTTCAGATACAGCTTCTTATGCAGATGCTGCTAGTTCAGTCGTTGTCACGCTGCAAACACAAGCTGCTCAGAATACTTTTGGTTCTGGCACCGATACGTTGGTCAGTATCGAAAACTTAATTGGTTCAGACTACGATGATTCCCTTACAGGCAACAGCGGTAACAATATCATCGACGGAGGAAAGGGGGATGATTTTATGGACGGGGGTCTTGGCAATGACACCGTCTCCTATGCTTCTGCGTCCGCTGGGGTTAGCATTGATATGTATCAAGTAGGCACCTATCAAAATACAGGGGGTGCTGGCAATGACGCTTTAACAGGCTTTGAAAACATTATCGGCTCTAGTTTTGGGGATGTCATCAAAGGTAATGATGGTAATAATATGATCTGGGGTGGCGCAGGTAATGACTTTCTAAGCGGCGGAGGCGGCAATGATATTATCGATGGTGGCGCAGGTGATGATGAAATCTATGGTATAGCGGGCTTCGATACCGCAAGTTATGGCTCCGCATCGGGTGGGGTCACTGTATCCCTTGCGCTGCAAGGGACTTTTCAAGATACAGGCTCTGCGGGTTCTGATAATTTAAATGGCATCAATAACCTTAGTGGCTCTAATTTTAATGATATTTTGACCGGAGATGACGGAGATAACATCATTAATGGGTTACTTGGGGCTGATACTTTGAAAGGAGGCAAGGGTAACGATAGGTTGAGTGGTGGTGAAGACCCCATGAATGTTAACCATGATACAGCAGTTTATACCGGTGCATTCAACGAATACGAAATATCCAGTCAAAACAACGGTGATTACTCTATCTTTGATACTGTTGCAGGCCGTGACGGCAGTGATGTTGTAAGTAATATTCGATATTTGTCGTTTTCTGACATGAATGTCGATCTATCAACTTTAATTATTGATTAGTGTTAGGAGGTTGGGTAAATAAGATCAATTTCTAACTATACTACTACCAAGGAGTAATACAGGCGGCGGTTTAAATGGATGAAAAGGTACAACCATCCTTAAATGACAGGGAGACAGATCCGTTATTGGGATGCCTGTTAATTATTAGTCAATATTATCGTCGCCCTTATTCCAAAGAGGCTTTACTTGCCGGTTTACCCCTTTTAAATAACCGCTTAACCCCCAGTTTATTTATTCGAGCCGCTGAACGTGCAGGCTTCATTGCAAAGCTAAATAAAAAATCCTTACCTAAAATTTCGAATCTAGTTCTTCCTGCAATTCTTATCCTACAAAATAATCAATGCTGTGTATTAAAAAATGTTGTTGATGATACTGCAGAAATAATTTTGCCGGAGTTTGGAATTTCTAATGTTGTGCACAAATCGATGCAAGAATTAGGCGAGCTGTATTCTGGTTATATGATTTTAATTAAACCTGCGGAAGGGCGAAAAAAACAAGAATTTGGCAACTTTGAAACAACAAGCCGTTCGTGGTTTTGGGGTACATTATGGCACTTTAGAGGCAATTATGTTGAAGTATTTATAGCCGCATTATTTATCAATATTTTTACTTTGGTAACCCCTCTTTTTATTATGAATGTGTATGACCGAGTTGTACCAAATAGTGCGATGGTAACGTTATGGACGTTAACAATCGGTATATTTATTATATTCGCATTCGATTTAATTTTACGTTTTTTGCGGTCATATTTGATTGATATTGCAGGCAAAAAAGCGGATGTATTATTGGCTGGCAGTATTTTTCAGCAGGTCACTACTATTCATTTACGTCATAAACCCCGTTCTGTTGGTAGTTTTGTTAATAATTTACGTGAATTTGAAACGATTAGAGATTTTTTTACCTCTGCGACATTAACAACTTTAGTTGACTTGCCATTCTTAATATTGTTTGTGGTGTTGATTTGGTATTTGGGTAGTTACATTGTGATTGTCCCTTTGATTGCAGTACCTTTAGTTATTGGTACTGTCCTAGTAATACAAAAACCGCTCTATAACGCTATGCAGGATGTCACCCAATCAGCAGGTCAAAAACAAGCCCTTTTAGTTGAAAGTATTGCGGGTTTAGAAGTATTAAAAACTTTAAATGCTGAAGGTTTAGTGCAACAAAAGTGGGAACAAATAGTTGCTGTAAACGCATCTAAAAGTTTAAGGTCACGTTTTTTATCGGGTTCGGTAACGCATTTTGCAAATTTTGTTCAGCAAATGGTGACAGTGGCAATAGTAATCATAGGTGTTTATGAAATTTCTCATAGCAGAATAACACTGGGAGGATTAATTGCATGCACTATTCTTGCGGGTCGCATGATGGCACCCTTAACGCAGTTTACTAGCTTGTTAATTCGCTATCAACAGGCCAAATTTGCATTACAGGGGTTAAACCATTTAATGAGTTTATCCACCGAGTACGATAAAAGCCGTGAATACATTCATCGTCCCAAGATAAAAGGTGACATAGAATTTCAGCAAGTCTCTTTTGCATATCCAGGGCAAGAAGCGAATAAGGCACTAATTCATGTTTCCTTCAAAATCGTAGAGGGAGAGCATGTTGCGATATTAGGCAAGATCGGCTCAGGAAAAAGTACTATTCAAAAACTCATCCTAGGGTTGTATCAACCTCTAACAGGAGCGATCTACATTGATGGAATCGATGTATCACAATTAGATACTGCAGCTTTGCGTCAAAATATCGGCAGTGTGCCCCAAGAAACTTTATTATTCACCGGAACAGTTCGAGATAATATTACCTTAGCTAAGCCATGGGCAGATGATAGAGAAATTTTAGAGGCCGCTAAATTATCAGGAACAGATGGCTTTATTAATCGCCATCCCCTGGGTTATGCTTTACCTGTTGGCGAACGAGGTGAAGGGCTATCAGGAGGACAGCGTCAAACTATCGCTATTGCTCGAGCATTATTGGGCAGTCCTCCTATTCTCCTCTTAGATGAACCCACTTCGTCTATGGATGACCAGTTAGAATCCGAGTGGATAAATAAAATGAAGCCTTATCTCGCGGGTAAAACATTGGTAATCACCACTCACAAACCAGCACTACTGCAGTTGGTTAATCGTATAATTATTTTGGATAAAGGCAAAGTTGTCATTGATGGTCCAAAGGAAGAAGTTTTGAAAAAAATTGTGAAACCACGAGATCAAAAATGAAAAAAATAAAAGATTTTTTTCGAAAAAATAATGATTCTCATATGAATAAGAAAAAGGAGGCGCGTCCTTCTCTTGCTGAAGAAGATTTTATTCGTGATAGTAAAGCCGCTTTAGGCGCTCGTACTTCGCGCAAAACCCACTTTATTTTATATGCAATTATCTTACTTATTTTACTGGGGTTAATTTGGGCATACTTTGCAACTATTGAGCAAGTGACGGTGGGAATGGGCAAGGTTATCCCTTCCTCTCAAATTAAGATTATTCAAAGTCTCGATGGAGGCATTGTAAAAGAAATCGATGTGAAAGAAGGTCAAATCGTCAAAAAAGATCAGATGCTATTGACGCTTGACGATACGCGTTATAAATCGGATTTTCAAGCCACCCACGCTAAATATATCGCGCTAGCTGCAATGATTGCGAGACTTAATGCAGAAGCTCAACAGAAGAGCACCATAGATTTTCCTGCAGAAGTAAAAAAACATCCCGAAGTAATTGCACGCGAAAATAGATTATTTGAGCTGCGAAAAAAATCATTAGAAGAAGAATTGAAATTGCTTCAAAATAGTTACGAAATGGCAAATAGACAAGTCAAAATGTATGAAGCGTTGGTGCCTCAAGGGTATGCTTCGAGGCTAGATTATTATAATAGTATTCAACGGGCGACAGATATCCAAAGTAAAATTGCTGAAAAACGTAATAGGTTTAGTGAGGGAATCAAAACAGATTTAACTAAGAATGAAGGTGAGCTGACTTCACTCCTAGAAGTACTGCATTCATTACGTGATAAAATGATACGAACTACATTGTATTCGCCTGTTTATGGTGTTGTGAAAAAAATAAATATTTATACGCTGGGTGGAGTAGTGAGCCCAGGCATGGATATCATGGAAATTGTGCCGCTGTCCGATACACTTCTTATTGAAACCAGAGTTCGACCCCAAGATATTGCTTTTTTAATTGTAGGCCAACCTGCAACAGTCAAAATTACGGCTTATGATTTTTCAATCTATGGGGGATTAAAAGGCGTTGTGGAATACATTAGTGCTGATACAGTGCAAGTGGATACGGATGCTAAAAACAAGGAAAGTTTTTATCTAGTTAATGTCCGCACCAATCGGAATTATCTCGGTACAGAAAAAAGAAAATTACTTATCATGCCGGGAATGTTGGCTACGGTACATATTGAAACTGGCAAAAAGACCGTATTGCAATATCTTTTGAAACCCTTGATCAAGGCGAAAGAGGAAGCATTGCGAGAAAGATAAGTTAGAATCCTGGCACTTTTTAAATCTTTTTGGGTTTCCTTGATTTCATCAAGGCTACATAATCAAGTTGTTAGCGCAGGTCCCTCATATTTGTAGCCTTGATGAAATCAAGGAAACCCAAAAAGATTTAACAGTCGACGGGGGAGCAGCAAAATGAAAGCGGTTAGCTATTAAATTCAGCAAAAATGATCAAACATCCCTTGAGAGAGATAAGTACTATCATCTAGGTAATTAAGCAATAAAGCTGAAGGTAAATTTTAATGAACTATCCTAGACAATTGGCTAAAGTGATAGATTTTATCGGTCAACATCTCGATGAAGAAATATCACTTGAACAGTTAAGTGCTATTTCCTGTTTATCTAAATTCCACTTTCATCGCTTATTTACGGCATTTATGGGTCTTTCTTTGCATCAATATATTAGATGGCTGCGTTTAAAAAGAGCGGGACATCAACTTATTATTGATAAAGACCAACCCATTATTAATATTGCAATTAATGCGGGATTTGAATCCCACGAGGCATTTTCTCGTGCTTTTAAAAAAGAATGTGGGCTCAGTCCTAGCCAGTACAGACTGGCATCAAGCTGGGCGCATTGGGACCAGTCTCCGTATTATTTGCCTAAACAAGGTGAAATTAACATGAAAGTAGATATTAGAAAAACAGATGCAATAAGATTAGCGATGGTAGAACATCGAGGCGATCCAAAATTGGTAGCTGAAAGTGTAACAAAGCTTATTACCTGGGCAAAAGCTCAACCGATCAGTCTTAAACCCGCCCCGGGTGACGCTTTTGGAATCGCATATGATGATCCTAAGACTACACCTGCCGATGAATTTTGTTTTGATCTGGGCATAAAAATCCCAGCGAATTTCAAACTTGAGGGCGATATCATTGAAAAATATTTGCCTGCAGGGCGTTATGCGATAACGATGCACAAGGGATCTTTCAATAATATTAGTGAGACCATACATGCATTATATCGGGAGTGGTTGCCTAATTCCGGTGAAAAACTAGGCGACTTCCCATGTATTTTCTGTTACCACAATTTTGACTATGAGGTTGCAGAAACAGAATTATTAACGGAATGTTGGCTTTTGCTAAGTTAAATTGTAACTCTAATCAAGCACAGGGAGTGTTTGATTAAAATCAATAAAGGTGATTAATCGAAACGACACCCTTCATTCCATTTTGAAGATTGATTTCCATAATCTGGAAATCCGTTTTTATTTTTTAAAATATTTGCGATATGCATTAAATTCCATGTCATAAAAGTTGTATTGCGATTGGTAAAATTATTTTCAGGACCACCTGAGTCTTTATCGCAATAAGAAGGTCCAGGACCCGCTTCCCCCACCCAGTAGGCATCTGCTTGAGGCGGAATAATATATCCCAGATGTTGTAGTGAATATAATATTTCCATAGAGCAATGCTTACCCCCATCTTCGTTGCCCGTAATGATGCAGCCACCGGCGCGTCCATAATAGGTATATTGCCCTTTATTATTGAGATCTGCAGAATTCGCGTAGAGCCTTTCAATTATTTTTTTACACACAGAAGATATCTGTCCTAACCAAATGGGAGAAGCAACGATCAAAATATCCGCTGCGAGTACTTTTTGGTATAGCTGAGGCCAATCATCTTTATCCCAACCATGCTGAGTCATATCGCCATAGATTCCATAGGCTATATCGTAATCAACGGGGCGAATAACTTCGGTGGCGACATTGTTTTTTTGCATGATCGCTTTAGAAATGCTAATTAAACCATCGGTATGAGAGGGATCTGGGCTACGTTTAAGGGTGCAGTTTAGAAATAGGGCGGTTAATTTAGAGAAATCCTCATTGTTTTTACCGCAATCGCTGCCTTCATTTCTATTTAAATCCATTAAATTCTCCCTTTTTGGATCTGCTAATAAATCTTGGTTTCACTCCATTTCGACTTCAAATAAATTATGTTTCACAAAATATGATTCGATAACTTTGACTGCGTTTTCATAATGTTTGCGTAGTAGTTTGGTTGCGACATCACTATTTCGCGCTAACGTTGCATCCATTATTTTTTTTTGCGATTTTGCATAAGGCAATCCGTCAATTTGAGTAGTGCCCGCAATTAGCCATTGCCGTCGGTAGCGCTCAGTCAAGTTATAAAGTTTTGACTGCACATTTAGTAAATAGGTTAACCCGCACGCATTTATTAATGCGAGATTGAAAGCACGGTGCCGGATTTCCCACTCTTGATAATCTTCTGTGTTAATAATCTTATGCTCAGATTCATATTTCGAAAGTTGATGATAGGCTGCAATAATATCTGCTTCCCATTTATCATTGCCCTGCTCAATAGAAAGTTGCAGCGCTAATAGTTCAATATGAATGCGGGTTTGATATATATCATATAAATCAGCGGAAGAGACGGGTGCTACGCGGAATCCTTTTTGGCTAATTGACGTAACAAGTTCGGTAGCGAGTAGTCTAGATAGAGCTTCCCGGACAGGGCTTAACCCAACGTTATACTGAGCTGCAAGCTGCGAGATATGGAGTCGTTGATTAGGCTGTAGATCGCCGGAAATAATCTCCTCAAGAATCTTTTCATAAATAGAATCAATTAAAGTTGCCATAAAATTATTAGCCAAGTTAGCTGCTGTTTACTGTATATCTATTATAGCCCCGATAATCGATTAAAACCAATTTATAAAGCAAACCCAATAAAATCGATTTTAGTTTGACAAATCGATTATGACAGGATAATATGGTCAAATATTGAACAATATTAAACGAGGTGATGTATGCAAAATAGACAATTAGGTAGTGGATTCGGAATAGTTGATGTGAAATTTCTCACAAAAATGCCAACGAAAGCGGAATTAGAAAATTACGGTCCTAATGAATATCTTTTGATAAAGGAAAATGACGAATTACGTCTTATTTATATTGATGTAGAAAGCAATGAAATCGACGTAGCAATCGATGAAGTTCCTGGCTTGAAAAATGCGTTAGCTCGCTTACCACAGTTGTCGATTGATGAGCTACAAGAAGAAGAGAGGAGTGAGGTTTTAGGGCGAATCCAGGCTCATCATTTAAAAACACATGGGGGGAATGAATTCCTACTTTTCAGAGATGAAAAATATAGGGGATTAATAAATGATTTTCCTAAAGACAAAATGGAGCTAATAAATAATTGGATAAATAGTAATGATCAAGAAAATAAAGATATTACCTCCATTTTAGATAAGGATACATTAGCACGTGTTATGCCTGACGTTTTGGTTAATCTTGAAGTAACGCGTTTGATTAAAATTTTACCGAAAATAATTGCAAGTTTGTCAGAGGAAATAAAAGCATCATTTTCCGATGAAATTCTCCTAAAAAAATTGGATAGACGATTTGTTGGTTCCTTGAAAAAATCCTTGCGCAATGATATGCCATCCAAGCTTGACGCCAAATCATTATCACTCTTTTTAGCAAAAGATAATCTGGTAAAAATTCGTCCAGAATTGATGGCTTATTTAATTCCAGCGATATTGGATTTGATGGAAGATAAAGAATTGGAAGCAGCATCGGTCGCGATAGCGAAGCAACTGGATAAAAAAGATTATCGTATGATTTCCAATGAAAAATATTTTAATCTCGATCTTGAGACAGTAGAGGATGAAGTAACTGTAAAAAACAATCATCGTACACTTGCATTTTATTCGAGTAACTCCTTAAGCACAGCATTTTTTAAAAATAAAAAATGGAATCTTAATAACACGCATATTCATCCTGAAGATGAGGGGCAAGAACCTGAGTATAGAATCTATGAATCTCGAAAACAATTAGAAGAGGTAAGGAAGGGCATTACTAGAGATCCTAATTTAGATACATTAGCTGAAGTGCATACCGTCTACAGTCGCGTTTCTAAGAGAGGCAATTTAAAATATATGGCAATTGGATTTGTATTCGTGAAGGGCAAAGAAAATGAGAATTTTAACAAGTTACTCAACCAAGTGGCCAATTTAGATCAAATTACGGATGACATGAAATTAAATTTACTTATAAATTATCAGCAATTTTTTATGCCAACTCTGCAACAAGCGCAACAGCGAAATTCGATTTTCTTTCATAGCTGGGGAAGCTTAAAGTCACCCACATATGGATTCAAGGCGGGTCTGCAATTTAATGTTGTTCCAGACACAATTGAAATTTCACAAAACCAATACAATCGTTTTAAACAATTGTTTGGTGAAATGTCAGTGTTAACAGACGATAAAGTACTAGAGCCTATTGATAGAAAAGCTGACCATCGCCAGCCGCGACCCTAATTTAGGGAGCTTGAGAAGTGGCTGATATTAATAGTAATAGATAGGATATAAAGTTGATGAAAACGCTGTAACATTATAAGCTATGATTTTTTCGCAACCTTGTTAAATGAACGAAACCCAACGGGTATAACCATGAGTTTTAAAAGTTGCTTCATTATCATAGCTTTACTCCTATTTTTTTCAGTCAACATTTACGCTGATGAAGAAAAACTACTCTTTGCAATAGATCTAATTCGACATGGTGATCGCACACCAACCGCTAAAATTCCACGGCAACCATATCCCTGGAAAGAAGGACTGGGCATGTTAACGCCAGAGGGTAGGGAACAGGTGATTCGGCTAGGTGAGCAGATGCGAAAAATTTATGTATCTCAATACCACTTATTATCAGGGAAATATAATAAATCGGATATCTATGTGCGCTCCACCGATACTAAGCGAACCATCGCTAGCGCTCGGGCATTCTTAATCGGTTTTTATTCTCTCAGTGATACCGTATGGATAGAGAATCGGGCGGTAATTCCCATCGCAGTCGTTTCTAAAGATCGTGACAATTTACTACAGGTAAAGCCAAGTAAAAATATTTCTTCTCTATTAAAAGTCTATTTATTATCGCGTAATGGGTGGAAAGAAAATACCCATACTATTCAAGTCAAGTTAAAACTTTGGAGCGACGCCACGGGTATCAAATTAAATGGCTTTAAAAAATTAAATATATTAGCAGATAATCTATATATTAGGCAGGTACATCATGTCACCCTCCCTCAAGGTATCAATAATGAAGATGCCACTAAAATAATTTCATTAAATGAACGGGCAGTAGTGCAAAATTTCAAACTAAAGGAAATTACGCAGCCAATGGGTCAGGCATTTTTGAAGCGAGTTGACCAATATTTCAATCTTGCAGCAAACAACAAAACGCCATTGAAATATATTTTATATGTGGGACATGATAGTTCAATCATGAGTGTTATGAACACCTTGGGAACGCCTTTATCTAAAATTCCTCCTTATGCTTCGCACATCAATTTTTTATTGTTTGAAAGAAATAAAATAAATTACATGCGTGTACTTTATAACAATAAACCTGTTTTTATTCCGGCCTGCCATGGCCAAATATGTTCAATATCTCAATTTAATACGCTTATAAATAACAAATAGCAGACCAAGAGGCTGTATATTTCCTGAAAAATTGTCGCTTTACCTATCCTATAATTATAAAAGTAGGTAAATGTGACCTCATTGTAAGGAGTATTAATGGCTTCAAGGCAACCTATAGCAATAGTAGGAATAAGTGGATTGTTTCCTGGATCAAATAATGGTAGAGGTTTTTGGCGCGATGTTGTAAGCGGCAAAGATCTTATCATTGAAGTGCCTCGTGATCGTTGGTTAGCGGAAGACTACTATCAGCCAGGAGCTAAAGTTCCTGATAAAACTTATAGTATGCGCGGCTCGTTTTTATCTGAATTTGATTTTGATCCCATTGAATTTGGTATTCCTCCCACAAATTTGTCTTCAACAGACAGCACGCAGTTATTAGCCTTAATAGCCACCAAACAGCTTTTAAAGGATGCCTATCCGAACGGAAAGTTGAGTGATAATGAACTTAGCAAGATAAGTGTTATTTTAGGTGTTACTTCCTCTCAGGAATTGGCAGAAGATGTCATTTCTCGTCTGCAACGACCCGTCTGGGAATTTGCAATGGGTCAGTATGGAATTGATAGAAAAATTATTAGTGAGATTAGTGAGCAAATTTTAAAACTGTATGTGCCTTGGTCGGAAAATACGTTTCCAGGAGTTTTAGGCAATGTAGTAGCAGGTAGGATCTGTAATAGATTTAATTTTGGCGGCACTAATTGTGTGTGTGATGCAGCCTGTGCAAGTTCGTTAGCTGCCATTTCTATGGCAGTGAACGAATTACAATTACATCAATCCGATGTGGTCATTTCGGGTGGTGCGGATACAATGAATAGTATTTTTATTCAAATGTGCTTCACTCAAACTCCTGCGCTATCACCTACAGGCGATTGCCGTCCATTTTCTGAAAATGCAGATGGAACTTTATTAGCAGAAGGCATAGGTTTAGTTGCACTAAAAAGATTAGAAGATGCAGAAAGAGATCAAAATAAAATTTATGCCGTTATTAAAGGTGTTGGATCATCTTCAGATGGAAAATCAAAAAGTGTATATGCTCCGACCGCTCGGGGTCAAGCACGTTGTATTATTCGAAGTTTCCAATCGGCAAATTATTTAGCCGACACGGTCGAATTAATGGAAGCACATGGAACGGCCACAATTGTGGGTGATTATGAAGAATTTCATGGTTTAAAATTAGCCTTTCATGAACTTAATGGTGATAAAAAGCAATTTTGTGCGATTGGCTCAGTCAAATCCCAAATTGGTCATGCTAAATCAGCTGCAGGGGCTGCAAGTATTTTTAAAGCTGCTTTGGCATTATCCCATCGTATTTTGCCGCCTACCATTAAGGTGACCCAACCGAATTCTAGGCTTGAAATTGAACAATCACCATTTTATATTAACTCATTTGCTAAGCCTTGGATCAGAAGTGAGGATCATCCTCGGCGAGCAGGTGTTAGCTCGTTTGGATTTGGGGGAAGTAATTTCCATATTGCTATTGAAGAATATTGTGGTAGCACGCTTAGAGCTAAAAAATGGCGTTATTTAGATCAAGAATTAATTATCCTAAGTGCTGAAAATTTGCACAGATTAAAAGCAAAATTAATTATGCTATTAAAAGATATTCCTAATATGACGCTGCCATATGTAGCAAAACATACACAAACCACTTTTTTGCCGACTGAAAATACACGAATAGCGATCGTAGTATCATCCCTTGATGAATTGAAAGAAAAGGTTGAGAAGTTTCTACTCCAACCAAATGAAGAGTTGCAGCAACCCCTCCTAAACGCGAATCTCCATTACTCGCCTAGTTCATTTCACAAAAAGGTCGCGTTTGTATTTCCCGGCCAGAGTAGTCAGTATTTATATATGGGGAAAGATATTGCAATGGCATTTGATGCTGCATTGAATTATTGGGATCTCGCAGCTAACCACGCTATAGGTAACGAAGATCATTTGCATAAAGTTGTTTTTCCTAAGACAGCTTTCAGCCAAGAAGAAAAAATTCAACAACAGGAAAAACTTGATAGAACGCTATGGACTCAGCCTGCAATGGTTGTAACTAATTTTACTTTTGGCGCACTATTGCAAGCGCTCGAAGTGAAACCGGACATATTAGTGGGTCATAGTTTAGGCGACCTTAATGCACTCGCTTATTCACAAGCTATCGATAAAAATGATTTGCTTTCACTCGCTATAAAGCGAGGAGAATTATTTTCTGCACAAGGAAATGATGCTGGCGGTATGACTTGTATCTTAGCGAATTACTCCGAAGTGAAAAAGCACATAGATGATAATCAGCTTTCATTAGAAGTGGCTCATATAAATGGCCCCCATCAAATCGTAGTTTCAGGTTCAATCGAAAATTTACAATTACTCGAAAATATTATAAAACAGCAGCACATTAGCTATCTCCGCTTAGCTGCTACTAATGCCTTTCACTCAAGTATGATGCTTCCGATTGAACGGGCTTTTAGAGATGAATTAGCGAATGTCAATTTTAGTTCGTTACACATCCCAGTATTTTCTTCAGTTTTTAATCAATTATATCCAAGCAATGATACACATCAAATTAAAGAAATGTTAGCTCAGCAAATTGCAAAACCTGTTTTCTTTCAACAGGCAGTTGAGACTTTAATTGATCAAGGAGTGAATTTATTTATTGAAGTAGGTCCCAATAACTCATTAACGAAAATCATTAAAGAAATTAATCCTCAGATACATGCTATTGCTTTAGACCAAAAAGATTCGCCCTTTGCGGCGTTTTGGAATGGTATAGGCTATTGTTTTGTGGCTGGGCTTAATCCAAATTTTAAAAGACTTTGGGAGGAATATGAAGATCAACCGATACCTGAAGTAGAGAAAAACAAATTTTCCTTAAAGCTTTCAGGTAAGACATATGGAAAAATATATCCACAAGCAAAATTAGATGCTATTGAAAATAAATTAACCAAAGAATCAGTTATACTAAATTTGAATAGCGGTGGTAATGAAGCGGAGGAATCTATGGACGATGCACAAACCTTAAGAATTTTTGAAGAATTAATAAAAACTTGTCAAAGTTTGCAAGGCCAAATAGTTGCAAGTCAGCAAGCATTTGACACAAGTGTAAAGCAAAATCAAAAATTATTTTCTGAATTACTCGCTACATTAAAGGCTACTGATAAAGGTGGTGCTTCTCTTCCTACTGAAATAAAACAACCTCACATTAAGCCTGTCGTACATAATGAACCAGCACCAGCAAAGCAACCACCTAAAATTGCAATGCCAACCCCACCTTCTTTTAAATCAGCTATTAGTCCTATGCCAAGCAAATCATTTGAGGAACCCTCTGCTTTACACATACAAACACCTGCTGAAAAAATTACACCATCTGTTGCTGCTGTTTCTGCTTCTGAATCCAGCTCAAAGGACACTTCGAAAATTTATCACGATATGATTGAAATCGTAGCTGAAAAAACCGGTTATCCAGTAGAAATGTTGGGTGGTAATATGCACCTTGAAGCAGATTTAGGGGTTGATTCCATTAAACGTGTCGAAATTTTGTCAGCCTTGCAAGAAAAAATTCCTTCTTTGCCCGAACTTAATCCTATTGAATTATCTACATTGAATACGATTGCGGAAATTTCTGCCTATATTAAAACACAAATGGAAATCGCTTCGTCTGCACCATCTCCAACATCTGGTGCAACATCTCCACCTTCTGCATCATCTCCAACACCCCAATTCACTAACACTAATATTACTGGGTCAGTGACGCCTTCTGTATCAGCGAATATCCAAAGCCCATCACAGGATAAAAAAGCTAATATTGATCAAGAATTGTTGAAAACTATGTTAGAGATTGTTGCTGAAAAAACCGGCTATCCTTCTGAAATGATTCAAATGGATATGAATATGGAGGCTGATTTGGGGATTGATTCCATCAAACGTGTGGAAATATTATCAGCAATGCAAGAAAAATTTCCTGGACTACCAGAGATGAATCCAGCAGAAATGGCATTATTAAATACTATTGCCGAAATCGTGGGTTATATAAGCTCCAAAGGGTCTTCAGAGAGTGGCGGAGGGGTTTCTGGCGCTGCGCCAAAAGTAACAAGTTTAGAACGCAATGAAGTATCATTACAAGCCACAGATGAGCATAAAAATGCAGAACTATTTTCTAAAAAAAAAGCATCTTAATAGTTAGCTCAGCTTCTGATATAGCAGAGCATTTGGTCAACAACTTTAGAGAAGCAGGCCACGAAGCTATTATAAGTTCTGATTATATTAGTAATGCAGATGTAGTGATTAGTCTATTGGGTCTGAATTCACTTTCTACTATTGATCAAGCCAAACATATCCAAACACTTAATTTTCAGCTTGCGCGTAAAATTGCCACGGAAAAAATTCAAGGATATATAGTTGTCGAAGGAATAGATGGCTATTTAGGCCTTAAAAATGATAATGAATCTAAAGCCTATTTAGGTGGTTGCGCTGGTTTGCTCAAAACGGCTGCTCAGGAATGGAAGGTTGAATATTTAAAATTAATTGATATTGATGTAACTGATGTGGATGAAGCCATTAGTGCTTCACGATTGTACAATGAAATCACGCAAGGTGCTGATAGTCTTGAAGTGGGTATTGCGAACAATGGTTTACGTTTTATTCCTAATTTATCCACAAATCCCATAGAAAGCATTGATAAAGCCCGTATCAGTAAAGATTCCGTAATTATTGCATCAGGGGGTGGCCGGGGCGTCACTGCATCTTGCATTCTCGCCTTGGCACGCGAAATTCCTTGCACCTTTATTTTATTGGGAAGGACCAAACCAATCGTTATTGATGACATATATAAAGGTATTGATGATGAACTTATGCTAAAGAAAAAATTAATTGAACTCGCTTTAAAAGAAGGTCAGACAATTACACCAAAAGAAATAAACCAACTACTACAAAAAATTATTGCTTCAAAGGAAATAAATAACACGCTTACTCAATTACGTTTATTAGGCGCAACAGCCGAGTATGTTATTTGCGATATTAATAGTTTTGATAATGTAAGTTCAGTTTGTGAACAAATTCGAAAAAAATACGGCAGAATTGACGGTTTGTTACATGGTGCAGGTATTTTAATTGATAAGCTCATAAAAGATAAAAATGATGAACAATTTAATATGGTATTTAGCACTAAGGTTGATGGTTATAATAATTTATTAAAAGCTACGCATAATGATTCTTTAAAACTAAATGTCATCTTTTCATCTGTCGCTGCGCGGTTTGGTAATAGAGGTCAAGTGGATTATTCCATGGCGAATGAAACATTAAATAAAATTGCACAGTACGAACAACGCCAGCGAGGGGAGGAATGTTTGGTTAAGGCAATTAATTGGGGTCCTTGGCAGGGCGGAATGGTTAATGAGACACTAAAAAAAATGTTTATTAGTAGAGGTGTTTGTCCGATTCCCATAGAGGAAGGTGTAAAAGCATTTGTTAATGAAATATTTGATACGCGTTTCGACCATGTAGAAGTTGTAATAGCCTCAAAGATGGGCACACATTATGTTTGAACCTATCGCTATCATTGCTCATAGTGGCATATTTCCTGGTGGTGCTAATGATGCTGAGACATTATATAGTGCCATTAATGATAAAAAAATTTTACTAGACGATGTGAGAGAACACTTTCAGCGAGTGAATCTTGAATGGGTCTTAGCAAAAGAGGGCCTAACGAAAGACCGAACATGGGGAAAAAAGGGAGGTTATATTCATAATTTCGAACAATTCATTCACCCTGACGAGATTGATTTTAATCAAATTGAATTTTTAAAGTTGGATCGTATCTATCAATGGTTGCTCTTTCTTTGGTCGCGCATAAGAAAACAACTCAATGAGAAAACACTCTCTGGCTTAGATGAACATACCGCTATTATTTTGGGAAATTTGGCTTTCCCTACTATATCCCTATCAAAAATTTACGAACACCTTTGGTTAACCAAAAATAAAATAACACCTTATTTCTCTTTGCCTGAAGCTATGAATCGCTTTCAATCAGGCTTGCCTGCCCAACTATTAGCCGACGTAATCCATGTCAACCCTTACACCGCTTATTGTATTGAAGCAGCTTGTGCGTCTTCTCTTTTTGCTATTAAGGGTGCTTGTGACTACTTGCAGGCGAATATTGTTAATGTGGCAATTGCAGGAGGCATAAGTTGTTATGATGACTTATATATCCATATGGGTTTTGCAGCCTTAAATGCACTGAGTAAAAGTGGCCAGTCTAGACCGTTAGATAAAAGAGCAGATGGTTTAATACCAGCAGAGGGTGCGGGTATTATCGTATTGAAACGTTTGCAAGATGCACTTGACAATGATGATACTATCTATGGAATTATTCGTGGTGCTAGTACCAGTAATGAAGGCAAAGGAAAAGGTTATTTAGTGCCTTCAGAAGTGTCTCAAACTAAAACTATAAAATCCGCTTATGAATTATCAGGCATTGATCCGGCATCTATATCGTGGATAGAGGTTCATGCTACGGGCACTCCTGTGGGTGATACCAAGGAGCTAATTAGCATGGCGGAAGTATTCAAACATGATTTAGATATAGGCGCTAATTAAAGGTAATATTGGTCACATGCTTACTGCTTCAGGCATGGGCTCGCTGTCTATGATTTTACAATTATTTGCAACAAAAATGAAACATCCTACTCTTTTTGCAACTGAGAACCCAGTTGATATTTTGCAAGGAACTCCGTTTCGGCTACTCACAGACAAAGAACCATGGGAATCAAATTATCCACGTAGAGCGGCAATTAATGCATTTGGCTTTGGGGGAAATAACGCACATCTGATTTTGGAAGAATTCAATCCAGCGCTTGGATTTAATCCTTCGAATTACTCACGTTCATTGTTTATTGAAGAACCCATTGTAATAACTTCTTTGGCGTCGATTATTGGGGTAAATAATTTACATGAACTTATAAATCAGTTTTATTTTTCAGATACGCCCTTAAGTGAAAAACAGCGCCGAATTGACAAAATAAATTTCAATATAAGTGAATTAAATTTGCCTCCCAAGAATCTTGAGAAATCGTTAGGACAACAATTAATCGTATTGAAGCTTGTTGATCAATTATTAGAAAATATTTTATTTCCAGATAACTATACCATTAGTGTGATGATAGGCATGCAATGTTCACCTGAAATGTGTCAACACGGTCTTCGGTGGCGTCTCCCAACTTTGTTTACAGACACTCCACCTAAGGTAAAAGAGTGGCTTGAACAAGCACAAAAAACTTTACTTCATCCGTTAGAATCGGCAGACGGATTGGGTTGTATGGGAAATATTTTAACGAATCAAATCAATCGCAAATTTGATTTTAAAGGTCCAAGTTTTAGTATTTCTTCAGAGCAAGTCTCAGGAATTGATGCTTTAGAGGTAGGAATGTTGCAATTAAAACGGCATGAGGTTGATGCAGTGATAATTGGAGCCGTTGATTTATGTGTAGAACTTACTCAACAACATAGCATAGCCGCAATGGGTTTTAGCAAGAATGTAAGTGATGCAGTAGCTATGATGATTTTAATGCGGCAAACAGAAGCTCAATCATTAGGAGCGACTCAAGTTGCAAGATTGGATATTACTCAAAAAGAAGACGATTCATCAAAAGCCACTGATTTTTACAAACTTTTTAATTATCATGATCAATTTGGATACTCACATGCTACTCATGGACTGTTACAAATAATGTGGGGTGCTATTTGCTGTTCACAAAAAACACTTCCGGGGAAAAATAAATTACGTCCTAAACCGTGGGCGCCTCGTGTAAAGGAAGGTAGAAGTATCATTTTCAATCCTGATAGTTTTATTACCTTTTCAAAAGGAGTCAAAGTTTCTGAATGTTCGGGGTCAACACTCACTTATTTAGATAGGGATGAAATTACACTTTATGTGTTTTCAGGTGAAACCAAAATAGAGTTGAAAAATAATATTAGTGATTTGAAACAAAGTGCTGATATGCCTCATCGTCTTGTGGTATTGGTAAGAGATGAAAATGAGTTAAGAGAAAAACTTGAACAAATAGTTTCATCATTAACTAAGTTAGGTGATAATTTTGCTGACAATAACCTGTATTATTCTGAAAATAATTTTGAGGGTAGTGTTGCTTTTATCTATGAATGCAATTCAGAATTATACCCACAAATCAGCTATGATTTAGCTATTACATACCCGCAGCTAATAACCAATCTATCCTTAATCATTCCTAATCTACAACTAACTTTAGATAGTCTATATGATTATCATGATCCATTTTATCTCAGCCATTCACAAAATGAGGCAGCGCTGCATTTTATTCGCGGGCTGCAGCTGCAATTTTTTAAATATTTATTTAATTTTGAAGCGCTCGTAATTGCAGATTCTTCAGAAAATATTCATCAAGCCTATAGAGATGGCGTTCGTACTTTTGTAAAAATAGGTCCTGGAACGATTTTAAATGAATCATATAAACCATTCATTGAGAGCGGTAGTCGTTTTTTTGCTTGTGATGATCGTTCAAACTCCTCATTAAATCAAATATTTTCTGTAGCAGCCCAACTTATAGTAGGCGGAATTATTGTTCCTAAATTGCCTTTAATATTAAATCAAGGTGAGTTATGAAAGGTAAAAAAAATGTAAACATTGAATTTCAGGCGCATTATCCTGATCCTGATTTCACACCTCCATACGAATCCACTAAGGGGTTTTTGCGAAGGAAGGAATTTATAAAAAATGATTATCCGGGGCCAAAATTTACCCGTGAAGATTTAATTTATCTATCTCATGGATCGATCTATAAGCTATTTGGTGAAATTTTTAAACCTCAAGATCAATATGCTAAACAAGTGCGCCTCCCCGAACCTCCCTTATTACTTTGTGGTCGTGTATTAGGCATTAAAGGCGAAGCAGGCACTTTAGGAAAGGGCACTATTTGGACTGAAACTGACGTGGTTACTAACGGCTGGTATTTACACTATGATCGAATGTTACCGGGCTTGTTGCTGGAGGCGGGGCAAGCTGATTTATTACTTATTTCATGGCAAGGAATTGATTTAATAAATCGTGGTGAGCGTGTTTATCGCGTGCTAGGCTCGGAATTAACTTTCCATCAAATGTTACCAAAACCCGGGGATCTGTTAGCTTATGAGATTAATATAGATAGTCATGCAAAGCATGCTGATATTAGATTATTCTTTTTCAATTTTAAATGTTTGGTTAACAACGTGCCTGCTCTCACGGTTCATACCGCTCAAGCAGGATTCTTCACACAGGAGGAATTAAATAATTCTCAAGGTGTTTTGTGGAACCCTGAATCTGCCGATTATACTGAAGATGTGGTCCCCTTAGCGCCTGTGGTCAAGTGCCAACATAGAGAATTAACTAGAGAACAACTTGAACAATTTGCAGCAGGGAATGCATGGAATTGTTTTGGTAAAGGTTTTGAAATGGCGGCAATACATACTCAAACGCCTAATATACCACCAGGCGAACTTCTATTAATTAACAAGGTCGAGATATTTGATTCACAAGGGGGGCCAGCGAAACGAGGATATCTTCGTGCAATCCAAGATATTTCTCCCAATGACTGGTTTTTTAATGGGCATTTTTATAATGACCCTTGCATGCCCGGATCATTAATGTTCGATGTTGGTTTACAAACCATGGCAATATATATGACTGCTTTGGGGATGACTTTAGATAAAGACGGATGGAGATTCCAGCCTATTTTAAATACTAAATATACTTTACGTTGTCGTGGTCAAGTGATTCCCACTTCCAAAAAAGCAGTATATGAATTATTTATTGATCGTGTCATTTATGAACCCAGGCCGCAACTATGGGCACATATTTTGACGACTGTGGATGGGAGAAAAGCATTTCATGTAAAAATGGGACTAGAGCTTGTGCTTGACTATCCTGTTAAGGAGGCCGTTATATATGCCATAGAGGGTACAGATTTCGACTCTGTTCCTCAGCATCAAGGTTTTAAGTTTGATCTAAAATCCATTCAACATGGTATTTATGGCCCACCTACAAAAGCATTTGGAAAAGAATTTCATATTTTAGATAAAGGCGAAAGAAGAACGACTTTTTTCCCCAGCCCTCCGTATAGTTTTTTAACACGCATTGCTGAAGTAACGGGGAAATTTGGCGAGTGTGATAAAGATTCTAGCGTCATTATGGAATATCATATTCCACCTAATGCTTGGTATTTTCAAGAAATAAATCCTGTCATGCCTTTTTCGGTGATGATGGAAGTTGTTTTGCAGGCATGTGGTTGGTTAGCAACTTATATGGGATCTCCCTTAAAAGTAACTAAAGGTGTTCACATTCGCAATTTAGATGGAAAGGGAATTCTCCATAGGGAGGTAACTTCCAAAGATAAAATGGTTATTACAAAAGCACGTTTAAAAAAATATTCCCAAGTGGGCGATCTGATCATCATTTCATTTTATATAAATTGTTATACTGAAACTGGCCAAGAAATTTATTCTCTAGAATCGAGTTTCGGTTATTTCACTCTAGAAGCATTTGCAAGACAAATGGGTATTCCCGTTAAAGAAACTGAAAAGACTGTCCTCCAAGATATTTCTGACTTTGAATGTGATACGAGAACCCAAATTGTTTCTGGAAGTAAATTGCAACTACGAAATGACAAGTTATTAATGATAGACAAAATAACGGGTTATTGGCCGGAAGGCGGAGAACACAAGAAAGGAAGATTGCGAGCGATAAAACACGTAGATCCATCATTGTGGTTTTTTAAAGCTCACTTTTTTCGAGATCCTGTGCAGCCTGGATCGCTGGGAATAGAAGCTTTATTGCAATTAATGCAATTTTACATGCTGCAAAAAAACATGGACGAAGGGTTTGTCTCACCCTATTTTGAACCGATCATGCTAAATCATGAGCATGAATGGAAATATAGAGGTCAGGTTCTTCCTCATCAAAAATTGATCACAATTGTAATTGACATTATGGAAGAGGGTAAAAATGATAAGGGATCTTATGTTATCGCATCTGGAAGCTACTGGATTGATGGGCTAAAAGTGTATGAGGCTAATCTCGGCATGAGAATCAGTGAGTATCCTTTTAGTGAAACCAAAGAAGAAGACACCATTGAAAATGATTATCCCGGTTTAAAATTAAATCGCTCCCAACTTATTGATTTAACCAAAGGCAATGTTGCAGATGTTTTAGGAGAAAAATTTAGAGAGGTTGAAAATTACCTGCATAAAATTTCAATCCCTAAGGGAGATTTGCTTCTTTTTGATCGTGTGTTAGGAATGGACGTTCCACCTAATCAAATGTCAAAAGCCAAACTTTGGAGTGAAACATATATCAAAAAAGGGGAATGGTATATGTTTCATAATCACATGATGACGGGACCTTTAATTGAATCAGGGCAATCCCATATATTACTTGTTATTTTGATGGGTCTTGATTTTATATTTAAAGGGACACGGTTCTATCGTATGCTGGGAAGTGACCTCACTATTTTAGGTCATCTTCCCCCTGACAATAAAACTTTATTTTTTAACGTCGAAATTACAGGATCATTAATTAAACAAGAAAATTATCTTTTCTTTTATGATCTGCAATGTTATTGCGAAGGCAAATTACTGGTTGAGGTAAAGAATGCGCAGTTTGGATTTTTTACACGAGACGAATTGAAAAATACACAAGGATTACTCTGGAATCCGACTAAAATCTCAATACCCCCCGCAACAACCAAAAGCGAATTTTCAGAGGCAACTAAGTTTCGGAAATTTTCCAAGGAACAAGTTGAGGCATTTGTCGCAGGTGATTTAGAGCAATGTTTTGGACCACAATTTTCATTAGCATCCACTCATCGAAGAACCCCCA
Organism: Gammaproteobacteria bacterium; assembly: GCA_013697705.1. NCBI lineage: Bacteria > Pseudomonadati > Pseudomonadota > Gammaproteobacteria > Gammaproteobacteria bacterium. Next base: position 39,198 of record JACCWJ010000002.1, read on the forward strand.
CAATCCCAGGCGGTAAATATAAATACTTTGACGAAATTCTGGAGTTTAGTCCACAAGAAGGGATCGATCAAAGAGGGTACATGAAGGTGGCTTATTACCCCTTACCAAATGAGTGGTTTTTTGATTATCATTTTCCTAATGATCCCTGTATGCCAGGATCCTTGATGATAGAAGGAGCACTACAATGTCTATCTTTTTACCTCGCAGCCCTCGGTCTTACGCTCGATAAAGATGGGTGGCGTTTTGAGCTTATAAAAAACGAAACCTTTAAATTACGTACACGTGCGCAAGTTGCTCCAACTACTAAGATCGCTACCTACGAAATTTTCGTTGAGCAGATTTATACTTCTCCTCGACCTACCATAATCGCTCATGTGTGGGGAAAAGTAGATGGTATTTCCTCTTCACATGCACGTTTAGGTTTAGAGCTAGTGCCTGATTGGCCATTAGCTGAAGATGATCCGAAAATTGTAAATTATTATAATGATCGTCCCGCCTTTTCCTATCAAGATTTCACTTATGATTACCCCTCTTTACTCTTTTTTGCTGAAGGCAAACCATCAAAAGCCTTAGGGCCCGCTTATCAAGAATTCGACGATGGTCGACGAATTACTCGATTACCCTGTGAACCATTTCTGTTCATTTCTCGTGTAGTTTCAGTCGACGCGCCTCCTGGTAAACCTATAAGAAATGTGCAAGCGATATTTGAATACGATGTAGTAAAAGACGCATGGTATTTTGAAGGAAACTCATATCTTCCCTATTTTGCATTGCTTGAAATTGCCTTGCAACCTTGCATATGGCTGGGCAGTTATTTGGGAAGTTTCTTAGCGCCTGATAAAGTTATTTTATTCAGAGTTCTTACCGGAAAAGCTATCTTAAAACAACCCATTGGCGCTTCAACCTCACGTGTTAGTGCTCATCTTGTATTAAAAGATTTTTCCAAATTAGGAAAAACGACTATCGACACTTTTGAAATTAATTGTTTTGATGAGCATCAAAATTTACTTTATCAATTAGAATCACAAGTAGCTTTTGTTCCAGAAGAAGCTTTTGACACTGTAAAAGGATTACCTGTTGCAGCGTTCGAACAAGAAATTATGGCTACTCCTGACACCTCCTTGTCGTCATTACCCTTTATCATACCATCAGATAATCAATTACGTTTGGTAGATGCAGTCACGGGTTTTTGGGCTGAAGGCGGAACTAAATCTTTAGGACTGATTCGCGCAGTACGCAAAGTAAGCCCACATGATTGGTACTTCAAAGCACACTTTTTTCAAGACCCGGTGCAACCCGGCTCTATCGGGATTCAAAGCATCATTCAACTTATGCAGATTTATTATCTTTCTCAACAAACTGATGCAGTTAATAAACAATTCATTGTGATACCCAATCAAGAACACTATTGGAAGTGTCGCTCTCAAATACTACCTCATCATAAAGAAGTAGTTTTTATCGTTGATATCCAGGATAAAAATTTTGATAAAGATAAAAACTATATAATCGCTAATGGTTCCTGTTGGGTAGATGGATTGAAAATTTATGAAATAAAAAATATTGGGATTACGACTGTTGATTAAAGGGGTAATTCGATGATAAATAAACAGATACCGCACATTGAGACCACCGCGCAGGGTATTGCAGACTTGGCAGCCTCTTATTATTTACCCCTGGTCGTAGTACGAGATCAACATCAAAAGTTGGGGGCTTTTCTTCAGGGTGAAGATAATATTGAAGCGATTCTTCGGCAGTTAAATTTATCCTTAGTGGGAATTATTCCTGCTATTTATCCTGAGTTATTGGGCGATCAAAGATTCACTCAGATTCATGGCTGTCGCTATCCGTATATAGTCGGTGAAATGGCAAATGGAATTGCAACCGCGGATATGGTGATTGCTAGCGCGAAAGCGGGTTTGATGGGGTGTTTTGGCGCCGGAGGCTTGGTGCCTGAATTAGTTGAAAAAAATATAAAATATATAAATTCAAAATTGTCAGATCAAGAAATAAATTGGTCTTCAAATCTCATTCATAGCCCCAATGAACCGACAATAGAAGAAGCAGTGGTGCAACTTTATTTGCATTACAAGGTGCGTCGGATATCAGCTTCTGCGTATATGACACTTAGTTCTGATGTTGTTCATTATGCCTGTAAGGGTCTACATATTAATTCTCAAGGTATTATTGAGAGAAGCAACTTTATTATGGCAAAAATTTCTAGACCAGAAACTGCGTTGCATTTTATGAAGCCTGCTCCAGAAAAAATGCTTGCGCTATTAGTTGAACAAGGGAAATTAACACATCAAGAGGCTGAACTTGCACGTCACATTCCTTTAGCACAAGACATCACCGTCGAAGCAGATTCAGGTGGGCATACAGATAATCGTGCGTTAACTGCTTTGTTTCCGACCATTATGCAATATGCAAAAAAAATCACTCTGGAACACCAAAATCGTTTTCAATTTCGTATTGGCGCTGCAGGAGGTATTGGGACACCTGAGGCAGCTACAGCAGCATTTTCGATGGGCGCTGCTTACATTTTAACAGGCTCTATCAATCAAGCTGCAGTTGAATCAGGATTATCAATGATAGGGAAAAAAATGTTAGCTAAGGCTGATATGGTCGATGTGATGATGGCTCCAGCAGCAGATATGTTTGAATTAGGCGTAAAGCTACAAGTACTCAAAAAAGGCACTTTATTTGGAATGCGTGCTGCTAAATTATATGAGGTCTATAGTAACTACAAATCATTTCAAGAAATTCCACAATTGACTAAAAATAAACTCGAACAAGAACTGTTTCATGATACTTTAGAAAATATTTGGTTAACCACACGTGAGTTTTTTTTAAAACGTGATGTAAAACAAGTGGCCCTCGCAGAAAAAAATGAACACTATAAAATGGCATTAGTATTTCGATGGTATTTAGGTTTGTCCAGTCGTTGGGCAATTACGGGGCAGCAAGATAGATTATTCGATTACCAAATTTGGTGCGGCCCGGCTATGGGCTCTTTTAATGACTGGGTTAAAGGGAGTTTTCTCGAATTGCTAGAAAATAGAACGGTGGTACAAATTGCCAAAAATATATTGGCTGGAGCTGCATATTTAACAAGAGTTTATCAGCTTAAAAGCTTCGGTTTTGAGTTCCCAGTCGGGACCTCTGATTTTAAACCAGAAAAATTTTCATGATAATAATTGGGAAAGATTATGAAAGACATTAAGGTTAGATTAGTCACGGATCCTCAGGAGTTAGAAGAGGTTTATAGATTTCGTTACAAAGTCCTCATCGACATTAACAGGTTTCCTGATTCAATGAATCATGAAACTAAACAACTAGAAGATTCTGTTGATAAGAAATCATACATATTGGCTGCATTTGATAATGATAAAATGGTAGGCACATTAAGATTTTTGAAATTTTCTGATATCTTGCCAGAGGAAAATAAATTTGATTGCCGACATAATATCTTTCGTTTTGAAAATGTGTCACCCAAAAATTCTGTTGAAATTGGAAGATATATAGTAGAAAAAGACTATGAAAAACACGGTGTAGGGGTGCAGTTAATGAAGGAAACACTAATTCTTCAATCTAAATACGATCCCCATGTAGAGTATGTTTTCATTGAAGTATATGAATGTTTAGTTCCATATTACAAATTTTTAAATTTCAAAGTTTTTTCAGACCCCGTCTATGTTGAAGCTTATAATGACTCATTAGTTCCAATGGTGCTTGAAGTAAAGGATGTTGCGAAACAGTTTGCTTTGAAAAAGGAATAAAGTTCCCATGTAACCTTGGTGAAATTATGGAACCAAGGCAATCTGAATGCCCCTAGAGTGGGCGTCCTAGCCTATGGATCGCTTTGGGTGCGAGTAGATACGCATAATGTTCATGTCTAACCGAAATAGAACTATTGGGATGCTTTTTGCTGTGAGGAATCTGTACCCTTCCTAGGGGCGAGATTTTAGTTTATCAATGAGCTGTATGAAAAAGTCATTTGACCAAAGTCGTACACTGTCAGTATTTTTTAAAAAAGGTACCACGTCATCTTTCGCTTGATTAAAATCAATTTTCGCAATTTTTTCCTCGATCATGGATACAAGCTCATCATGAGTTAATTTTTTATTTTTCTGCCAATGATTGGTTTGTTGCAATCGTTTCTCTAAATGCTGAAGATTTACTGGAATTTCGCGTGCAATATACCATACAAGATCATACCAATGACGTCCTTTGATTCTATTTTTCCAGGGTCTGCAGAGAATGGCGTGCATTTTCCCCGCAAATAAATCAGAAGGAACATAAGTATTTACTGAAAATGGAATGGGCACGAGCAATATTTTAGCTTCAGTCTGAAACCCGCCTGGAGGATTTACGTCTACCTCTAGTTTGATTTTTAATAGCTCATCACGATGTATTATATTATTAATCTCAAAGGGCATTTTTATTTTTAATAAATTTGTTTTCGTTCCAGCCTTTATAAAAGCAGATTTTATACCCGTAGCATATTCTTTATTTTTGGTTTCAATCGTGACTTCAAAACCTATACCTTGCAATTCCATTTGTATTGCCTTTAAGTATTCATCTAGGGAAAAATTAGGATCCTTAGATAATAAGGAAAAGTCTAAGTCTTCCGAAAAACGATCTAGGCCATACAAGATTCGAAGCGCCGTTCCCCCATAAAATGCAGCTTTCTCAAAAAATTTTGATCGCCATAAACCTAATAAAGCAATTTCCTGTATGATTTCTTTAAGTGCGTTTTCATAATCTTTTCTACTTTTACAGTCATAACGCTGCAACATAAACTCTAATGCTTCGTTCATTATAATTTTTCCTTTTCAAAAAAATCCACCAATGAAAAAACATTCGCATTGGAATAAGTTAATGCTATTTGTCGCATTTTCTTCAGATCCAGATTGTGGACTTTATCAGGATACAGCCGCAAATCTTCATAGAGGTATTTAGCTACATCTTGCTCGTGATTCAGCTTCAGACCAGGACTTTCTAACACAATTTTATCAACTAATGCTTTCTCAGGCGTTGCGAATAATACAGGATGTGTATCATCAATTATTATTTGAGTAATGCCAACAGGATACTTTTTGGCGTTGAGATAGCGATAAGTAAAAAAACCGGCAGGGGTTTCAAAAGTTTTATCTCGTTTATTAGTAACACTCGTAATCACTTCCACCCTTTCGGGAATCATCCCATAAAAAGCTAAAGCGTACTCTAAAGATATGTAGGAAGGACCATAGATTAAATTGGCGAGTGTCTCTGTTATAAATGGTTTCTTGGCATATCGCTCACCAAAAATGTATAGACCTTTTTTGATACGTATTAAAGCTTTGGTTTTTAGTAAATGAGTAATTTTGTCTCGGGGATTAGAATAATTTTTTAAGAAGCTTGTTAGGAATAAATAATCTATTTCTTCATTAACAGCTGCTTTTCGTATTTGATCTATAATCATTGATCCCTCCAGTATGTCGTCAATTATTAGACATACTGGGTAAATAGTCAACTATACAGTTTGGTTTATTCGCAATTTTAATAGATTTTGAATCTACGACGATTGCTATAATTGCTGAGAACCTTGAGTGCAACACGCTCCTTAGTAAATTCCCACCAGTTTAGAAACTGCCTATGTCTAAGACATTAGTTCAATGAGCTGCTTATCTTTCCGTCAATAATCATTAAATGTGCCACCAGTAAGCCGATCGTCAATTTACATACTGGTAAATTACTTGCTAGTCCAATTATGGGAGTAATGCACTCTCCGGGAATCTTTCTGATAGCAAGGTGAGCTGATGGGCTATTAATTTTTTTGAGGCTGATTTATTTCGGATGGCGCGCCCGGAGAGATTGACTCAGGCCATCCTGGCCTTCGCCCCTTCGGGGCATTTGCTTTGCAAATGTCCAAAAATGCTTCCTGCATTTTTGCCGAACTCTTTCGTTCGAACTCTCCGGGAATCTTTCTGATAGCGATGTGAACTGATGGATTACTTATTTTTTTGAGGCTGATTTGTGTCGGATGGCGCGCCCGGAGAGATTCGAACTCCCGACCACTTGGTTCGAAGCCAAGTACTCTATCCAACTGAGCTACGGGCGCAGAGCTGGGGATTATACACAAATAGTTCTTCAGATAGGAATCGAAATATAACGATTTTGGATTTTAGCTGGCGATATTGTTTTCGTGAAACAGGGTCACGATATCTGCGTAAAGAGAATCGCGTAGGGCGTCATAATTTTTATGAGCGGACCATGTTGATAGTTGTAAATAAACGTCTGAGCCATCCAGCTCCACTATTGAGGCAGAGGGCAGGGGTGTCTTTAGGCTTAGGGGATTTTTTTTAGCCATCTCTACTAGCAGGGCTTTAATTTGGGGTAGATTTTCTTCACTTGATACTTTCAAATTCAGATCTAACCGCCTTGATTCAAAACGAGTTATATTTGTAATTTCAGATTTGATAAGTAATTCATTAGGGATTCTAACTAGGGTGTTATTCGCGGTTAAAATTTTGACCGAAAGCAAATCGATAGAAGAAATGATGCCGCTGGTATTGCCTACCTTAATTCTGTCGCCGATTTGAAAAGATTTCTCCATGATTAAAAATAAGCCGCTGATTATGTTAGAAATAGACGTTTGTGAAGCAATGGCAACTGCCGCTGTGGCGATGCCTGCAGAGCCTAAAAGAACACTCAGTTTGAATCCTAGTTGTTGCAAACCAGCCACAACAAAGAGAATTAGAATCGAAAAATAGATAATTTTTTGAAACACCATGGCCTGTTGAGAGGAGGCGTAGCGACCGAGGAGTTTTTCAGAAGCTTTGCTGGTGATGCGTGCCAGTAAAAACCCACTCACAATCAAGATGATCGTCTTAAGAATCGCCAACATTTGAGCTTCGTGAAAGCTGGAGACAAAATCACACATATTTTTCATGCAGTTTCCGGAAGATGAATTAACTAGATTTTGGAAATCTCTTCTTCCCAAGTTTCTTCGAGGTATTGGCGCTTATCAGTGACTTCTTTCCATTCATCAGCATCAGGAGGCGCATCTTTTTTAACAGTAATAGTAGGCCACTTTTTGGATAAGTCAGCATTGAGCTGAATAAATTCTTTTTTATCTTCAGGAACGTCATCGTCAGCATAAATGGCATCAACTGGGCATTCAGGCACACACAAATTACAATCAATGCATTCGTCAGGATCAATTATCAGCATATTGGGGCCTTCTTTGAAGCAGTCGACCGGGCATACTTCAACACAATCAGTGTATTTGCACCTTATGCAGTTGTCAGTAACGACAAAGGTCATTGTTCACTCCTTGCTAAGATAAAAGCTTGATTATAGTGGAATATAATGAAATTACTAGTAGTTTTCTTTTAAAATCAATATAATACCCCCTTATTTTCATCAAAAAAAGAGAGATTTTTTATGGTGCTTCCAGAGCAAATAAAAGAGTGGATTGAGACCGGCTTGCCCGGAGCAAACGCAACGGTCACTGGAGATGGACATCATTTTGAAGCTAAAATTGTGTATGAAGGTTTTCAGAATAAAACAATGATACAACAACATCGTATGGTGTATGATGCCTTGGGTGATAAAATGCAAAATACCATTCATGCATTATCAATGAAAACCTATCCTACAGATCACATTAAAGAGGGTTAATATGACAGTCCAAGAACGTATCCAACAACAATTACGTGATAATCCTATCGTTCTTTATATGAAAGGTACGCCGGAGCTTCCTCAATGTGGCTTTTCAAGTCGCGCAATCAATATTTTGCGGCAGTGCGGAGCGGATTATTTGACTGTAAATGTTTTAGAAGATTCTGAAATTCGTGAAGGAATCAAGGCATACGGAAACTGGCCAACTATACCCCAGCTTTATATTAATGGTGAGTTGATTGGTGGTAGCGATATCATGAGCGAGTTACTTGCGAGTGGTGAATTACAGACGCTTTTGACTAAAGTTGAGCAATAAACTAGGAAAAAAATTCGTCTTCATGGATGTTATCAGCAATAGGTTGGTCTCTTAGCGCAAAGACGCGTTGATACTTTTGAATTTCGGCTAATTGTGATTCAGATTTAGAGTGTTTGCGATCGAATTCATTAAGAAAAATATCAATGCTACTGACGTAGTTTCTTATTTTTTTACGGAACATGGATTTACCTTGTGCTAAGTTTAACTTCTTGATAGCTTACTTATTTTCGTTGAAATGTAAACCTATAATGAAGAATATTAGAGTGCCAACATTGCCTGAACTACATCTAGAGGGCTTTAGCTTCAAGGAGCTATTTGATCCTGAGGCGCTGGTGCGTCTCGACGAAAAATTTTTAAATTATCTAAAATTAAAAGATATTGCACTTCATGACGGATTGCTAGCATATCGTTTGAAACTCGCCCACTTCTCGCCTAAGGAACTCGGTAATCTATTAATCGAATGCGCAAGACATTTAGAATGGTTTGTCGGTCAACTCTTTCAAATTGAATCAGCCGTTACCAAGGCTCAAGTTACTGTATTAAGCAATGACCCCATTTTCTTGTTCAAACAATGGTATGTGTTACGTGAAGCCAAACGCAAATTAAACAAGGCAGGGGAATTTGACGATTTTTCTACCCTGACAATTTGGCTTATGCGTGCTTTAGCTGAGCACAATATCGACTATGCAACCGATCTAGAATTAGCCGTCAGCACGCTGGGTCAATTATTGTTAAACAACCCCGACTCATTCGCCCAAGAAATAGAAAAATTAGTAGCTTGGTGTGTCCAAGCTTTAACCGATCCAGAAGGGCATGAGTTTACCCAGGGTTGGACCTCTTTTCATCTTCCGAATCGTATTGATTATTCCCATCTTGTGCCCCTGCAATCTGTGCCTGATGATAACTTGGATCGTTTAGAAGGTAAGCCTAATAATTTGAGATTACGCGATGGGTTTAAATTAACCGATCCGCGTATGAATCAACGCCAAGTCTTGGGTGAAGTTCACTATTGTGTTTATTGTCATAAGAATGATGGTGACTTTTGCTCTAAGGGTTTTCCCGTCAAAAAAGGTGAACCGTCCCTTGGCTTCAAAACGAATCCATTAGATGAAGTGCTTACCGGTTGTCCTCTAGAAGAAAAAATATCAGAAATGCATGTGCTCAAACGCGATGGCTATAATATTGGGGCTTTGGCCATGGTCATGGTAGATAATCCGATGTGTCCAATCACCGGTCATCGTATTTGTAATGATTGTATGAAGGCCTGCATCTACCAAAAACAAGATCCAGTTAATATTCCACAAACGGAAACAGGGATTCTAATTGATGTATTGAACCTTCCGTGGGGAGTTGAAATTTACGATTTATTTACGCGATGGAACCCATTGCGTGACTCTCAATGGGTGGCTAAACCTTATAATGGTCTCAAAGTTATGGTGATGGGAATGGGACCTGCAGGGTTCACTCTAGCGCATCACCTCACTATGGAAGGTTTCGCAGTTGTAGGGGCAGATGGATTAAAAATTGAGCCGCTACCTTCGCGCTTTATAGAGGATCCTATTTTTAGTTATGAACACCTCAAGGAAGATCTGGATACCCGAATATTAGCGGGTTTTGGTGGGGTGGCCGAATATGGTATTACCGTAAGATGGGATAAGAACTTCCTTAAACTTATCTACATAACTCTTTCAAGAAGAAAGTTTTTTCAAGTTTTTGGCGGGGTGCGATTTGGTGGCACCTTGACTGTGGAAGATGCATGGGAGCTTGGCTTCGACCATATGGCGATTGCAGTAGGAGCCGGTCTGCCAAAAGAATTAAATATCGCCGGCAGTTTAGCCCCAGGTATGCGTCAGGCCAACGATTTTCTCATGGCGCTGCAACTTACGGGTGCCGCAAAAAAATGTAGCTTAGCGAACTTACAAGTCCAACTTCCGGCAGTGGTTATCGGCGGTGGCCTAACCGGTGTGGATACCGCGACTGAGGTGCAAGCTTATTATATTGCTCAAGTTGAGAAGACTTTAGAAAGATATGAAATCCTAGTGGCCCACTTCGGTAAAGAAGAGATTAAAGAACAATTTAATCATTATAACACCCTAGTATTAACCGAATTCTTGCTGCATGGCCGTGAAGTCAGAAAAGAAAGAATGCTTGCAAAACAAGAAGATAGGGAACCAAACTTCATCCCTTTGTTGAGAAGTTGGGGCGGTGTCACGATTGTCTATCGACGTAAATTACAAGAATCTCCTGCTTATACGCGTAATCATGAAGAAGTCACCAAAGCCTTTGAAGAAGGCATTTATTATGCAGAAGACCTAGAACCCACCGCGGCTCGTCTAGATGAATTTGGTCATGTCAGCTCACTGGTGTGCCAGAAAAAAGTAGGTGCAGCAGCCTGGGAAGAATTCATTATACCTTCGCGCTCAATTTTCGTTGCTACAGGAGCTAGGCCCAATATCGCGTATGAATTTGAGCATAGAGGCACTTTTCATCGAGAAGGATCTGAATACCAAACCTATCGCGAACACGATGATAAGCTGGATGTGATTTTCTCCGATGGTAACTGCAAGGTAGAAGAGTTCGGTCCCTTTACCAGCTATCAATCAAATGGCTACCGCGTATCTTTTTTAGGTGACACTCATCCTATTTTTCATGGCAGCGTGGTTAAGGCAGTGGCTTCGGGAAAAAGAACCTATCCCAAAATTGTAGCGCTATTTGGAGAGCGTGTTTCTGCTGTCGGCTCGATAAAAGAATACGAAAAATTCGCAGATAAAATCCAATATTTATTTAATGCCTCAGTCGTAACTATTAAACGTCTATCACCGACTATGTTAGAACTAATCATAAAAGCGCCAATGGCAACAAAGAATTTTAAAGCGGGACAATTTTATCGCGTTCAAAATTTTGAAAGTAATGCACCACTAGTGGGTGCAACACGCTTATTATCCGAAGGTGTTGCCTTGATTGGTGCCAGTGTAAATCAACAAGAAGGATTGATTTCATTACTGGTGATAGAGGAGGGTGCAAGTACTCGTATTTTTGCCACTTTTAAAGAAGGGGATCTCATTTCATTAATGGGCCCGACGGGTGTACGCTCGAAGATACCTCAGGATAAGGAAACCGTATTAATCATTGGCGGCAGAATGGCGAGTGCTCATTTGAGAGCGATTGGTCCTACATTAAAGGAATCAGGAAACAAAGTCTTGTATATAGGCAATTATGAAACTGCCGGTGAAGTAAGTCATAAAAAAGAGTTAGAGGCTGCCTCGGATGCCATCTTATGGATTACTCAAGAAGGCCCGCTTGTGGAGACAATCCGTAAACAAGATATTGCAGCATCAGGTGAATTTATGAAAGTTTTAGTGGAGCAGTTAGATAATAATAATATCGAATTGCAAAGTGTTAATCGCGTTCATGTTGTTGGCACTCATCGTTTTATAAAATTAATGCAATCTGCAAAAGAATCTATTTTGAAAAATCAATTTAAACCAAATACACAATTTATTGCATCCATCTACGGACCGATGCAATGTATGTTAAAGGGCGTGTGTGCGCAATGTCTGCAGTGGCAAATTGACCCTGCGACCGGTAAAAGAACAAAAGCAGTTTTTGCTTGCTCGTGGCAGGATCAGTCAATAGATATTGTTGACTTAGAAAATCTCGACGCTCGTTTGTCACAGAATCAGATGCAAGAACAGTTAACCAATTTGTGGTTAGATTATTTGTTCGATTATCATGAAGTTTCTCGCATCTAATGTAAGATTAATGTTTTTTTTATTATGAGGTGATCAATGGAAAGACCTAAAAAAAGTAATTATTCAAATCCGGCTCCAAAACATAAAGGTGTGCGTTACGGCGGCGGTAATTTTATTTACGATGTTTATAATTCTGGCGGAAGACGGCTTTACCGCATTTCAAACCTCGAACTAGCATTACTCTCTATTTTAGGAGGTGCTTTTATTTGCGCCGGTACTTTATTTTCGCTCTTGATCATTACTGAGGTAACCTCGGTGGGAATGCAATACCTGCTCAGCGCTTTAGGCTTGACGACAGGTATGCTGCTGGTTCTCCTGACCAATTCCGTATTATTTACTGAAGCCAACATTTATGTGCCCAATAATTTCTATCATATTACGATGATGAGAGGGTGGTTACGCTTATTCAGATTTTGGCTAATTTCTTGGTTTGGCAATATAATAGGCGCCTTTGTTTTTGCTTATCTTGTTTACTTGACTCAAGAACATTCAGCTATTTTCAAACAAAATCTTGCCACTATCATTAATGCTAAACTAGTTCACTCCCAAACTCATAACTTCCGCAGTACAGGCGAATTAATTCTGTCAGGCATGTTGGCCAATTGGATCATTGGCTTTGTTGCTTATTTTGCCTTGGTATCTAGAAATCTAATGAATCAATTTGTTATCGTGTTATTAGCATTTGCCCTAGTAATAGCCGCCAACTTTCAATACTTTCCCTTTAATGTAAGTTACTTGAGTTTGAATACATTTTTGGGCGCCCCAATGCCTTTGTCAGAAGCTATCTTCTTTAATTTAATTCCAGTTAGTTTAGGGAATATTTTAGGAGCAGGTTTGCTGGTGGCGGCCCCATTATTGTTTCTCTCTAAGAAAAGGTAGTAATGACTGATTTTACTGTACCGATAACAATACCTAACCTTTTTTCTCCTGAAAAAGAAAAGGGCTTTATTGATAATATTAAAGCCCTTTTGAAAGAACGTAATGCTGTGCTCATCGCACACTACTATGTTGATGAAAAAATTCAGATGTTGGCTGAGGAAACAGGGGGCATTGTTGCAGATTCACTTGATATGGCCAAGTTTGGTCAAGCACATCCCGCAACTACCCTAGTGGTGGCGGGTGTGAAATTTATGGGCGAAACGGCTAAAATTCTGAGTCCAGAAAAAACAATTATTATGCCAACACTGGAGGCCACCTGCTCACTGGACTTAGGCTGTCCTTATGATGAATTTAAAGAATTTTGTCAGTCGCATCCTGATCGTACCTCTGTTGTTTACGCTAATACTTCTGCCGCAATAAAAAGTATTGCAGATTGGGTGGTCACTTCAAGTATTGCGGTAGAGGTAATTGAATATCTCCATTCACAGAATAAAAAAATAATCTGGGCGCCCGATCGCTTTCTAGGGAGCTATCTTCAGAAAAAAACACAAGCTGATATGATATTGTGGCAGGGATCCTGTATCGTTCATGAAGAGTTTAAAGCACATGAACTGAAGAAATTAAAAAAAATCTATCCCGATGCGGCAGTCTTAGTTCACCCGGAATCTCCTGCAAACGTTATTGAACTTGCTGATGTAGTCGGTTCAACTTCTCACTTGCTTAAAGCTAGCGAAAAGCTTCCGAATACAGAATTTATTGTTGCCACGGATAAGGGCATTTTTTATAAAATGCAAAAGCATTCTCCACATAAGAAATTTATTGAAGCACCAACGGGGGGCAATGGAGCAACCTGCCGTAGTTGTGCGCATTGTCCATGGATGGCAATGAATAGTCTTGAAAATCTTGAGTCTTGTTTAGTAAAGGGCCACAACGAAATTTATTTAACAGATGATGTGATAGCTAAGGCGAAAATACCGCTTCAGCGAATGATTGAATTTAGCTATAGTTAATTATTATTCACGACACATCTTAGGATGTTAAGTTGCGAAGTTGTATCGATTGGATTGAGTAAAAATGCAGGAAGTGTAATGGAATATGCTAAGGTGCAGCATGAAGAATAAATTAGACAAGGAAATTAGTCCCTACCTTAAAATGCATGCAAATAATCCAGTAGCATGGTATCCCTGGGGTGATGAAGCGCTAGACAAAGCGGCAGAAGAGAATAAACCTATTCTACTTTCTGTAGGATACACAGCTTGTCATTGGTGTCATGTTATGGCACATGAATCTTTTGAAGATCCCGCGACCGCGCTGCTCATGAATAACTATTTTATTAATATCAAAGTCGATCGAGAAGAAAGGCCTGATTTAGATAAAGTGTATCAACTGTCTGCCCAGTTACTAACGAGACAAGTAGGGGGCTGGCCTCTAACCGTTTTTTTAATGCCTAAAACCCATATCCCCTTTTTTGCAGGGACCTACTTTCCTAAAATTCGCATGGCAAATTATCCTTCATTCAAGGAAGTGATTGAATATGTACATAGCATATTCAACAATAATCAGGAACAAATCGTTCAACAGAATTTCTCTTTTAATGAAATTATCAAGGAACTAGAATCACAATCCGCTTTGCAGGCGACTTCACTCAATATTGAACCCTTTCATGAAGGCTTGCGACTACTGATGGCTAGTCACGATTCTCAAAACGGTGGTTTTGGCAAAGCACCTAAATTCCCGATGACAACGGCACTATCTCTATTATTAACGGGTTATGTATCGGGAAATGCTGATTCGGCAAAAATTCTTTTTAATTCTATTATTAAAATGATTCAGGGCGGAATTTACGATCATGTTGGTGATGGATTCTTCCGATATTCTGTTGACGAAAAATGGGATATTCCGCATTTTGAAAAAATGTTATATGACAATGCATTGTTGCTGACATTACTTTCAGAAATCTATGCGGCCACAAACTGCACGAATGATTACCCAGGAAATAAGCAAACAATTTTACACGCAATGCGCGGAACGGCCGAGTGGATGATTCATGAAATGGAGTCGCCCGAAGGGGGATACTATGCAACTCTGGCAGCGGATAGTGAAGGCAAAGAAGGTGAGTTTTATGTTTGGACTCAACAACAAATAAAAGTTATTTTAACGGATGACGAATATGAGGTAATAAGCCACTATTTTAATCTAAATCAGTTGCCAAATTTTGAACAGTCGTTTCATTTCAAAATTGCGTTAACACCTCACGCGATTGCTGCGCAACTAAAAACGGATGTTGCCACCATTTTAAACACCATCCAATCGGCAACAGAAAAACTTTATGCTGCCCGCCAGAAAAAAATCAAACCAGAACGTGATGAAAAAATAATTCTAGCCTGGAATGGACTTGCAATAAAAGCAATGGCATTGACGGGTTTCTATCTTCAAGAAAAACAATATATTGCAGCTGCAAAGAAATGCTTGGATTTTATTCGTAAAAATCTGTGGCTAGAAAACAAGCTTTACTCGGTATACAAAGAAGGTGAAGTACGACAGCTGGCTAACTTAGATGATTGCGTATTTTTAATGGAAGGTATTTTATTTCTATTGCAAGCAGAATGGTCGAGTGAAACTTTTGCGTTTCTACAAATAATTCTTGTCTACTGTTTAGATCAATTTGAAGATAAGTCAGCGGGAGGTTTTTACTTCACTGGTAACAATCATGAACCATTAATTTATCGTCTCAAACAATATACCGATGAATCAATTCCTTCCAGTAATGCTCTCCTTACAAAAATACTACTTCAAATGGGTTATTTATTAGGAGATAACAAATTACTATTGAGTGCTGAACATAGCCTCAAAAATGCTTTCCCCCATCTACAGAAAACACCTGATTATTATTGTTCTTTTCTAGACGCCTTAGTCTTTTACTTTAATCCTCCGCAGATAATTATTATAAGAGCGGACGAGAAGAGCATGAGTAGCTGGAAAAATGTTGTCATTAATAATTATCACCCCAATAGACTGTGTTTTATCATCCCCGAAAATCAGGCTTTGCCTCAACTCTTGGATATTAAAAAAATGATTGCTGGAGGTGTCGCATATTTTTGTAAAGGCCCTGAGTGTCTAGCGCCCATTTTAACCCCACAGGATTTAGCGAATGAATTCCAATCTAATAAATTTAGAGTTACAGGATAAAATATCTCTGCTTGGACTCGATAAAATAAAACGGCATATTTTTTTATGTTGTGATCAGACTACCCCTAAATGTTGTACCCAGGAAGCGGGGCTGCTTGCGTGGGAGTTCCTCAAAAATCGGCTAGCTGAGCTGCACATGGCAGGTGAATTTGGCATCTACCGAACCAAAGCTAACTGCTTAAGAATATGTAAATTCGGGCCTATTGCGGTCGTCTATCCTGATGGAATATGGTATCATTCATGCACCCCCGAAGTACTGGAACGTATCATACAAGAGCATCTTGTTCACGGTCATCCAGTTGAAGAGTACATGATCAAAAAAGAGTAATCCATGCAGCAGTTTACAGGGCCCATTAAAAAGCTAGTATCACATCTAAGTGAGCCAATTACATACTCATTGCCCGTGGGTGATGAAAATATCGCATTAAATCCTTTAATTGGACGAAAAATTTCTTTAGCTTATCAGCTTGAAATTTACTGCGTTCAGTGTAATAGAAAAACGACAAAAAGTTTTCAGCAAGGATATTGTTACCCCTGTTATCGCAAATTGATGGATTGTAACCTCTGTATTATTCATCCTGAAAAGTGTAATTATCCTAAAAATGAATGTCCAGACACTTGGGAGCATGAACATTGCAAGCAAGACCATATTATTTATTTGGCAAATTCCTCCGGCCTTAAAATTGGCATCACGCGCAGCACTCAACTGCCCACGCGGTGGATTGACCAAGGCGCCAGCCAAGCTATTCCTCTTTTTAAGGTGAGCAATCGCTATCATTCTGGAGTGGTAGAAACACTTTTTAAAAAATATATTGCTGATAAAACTAATTGGCGCAAAATGCTTAGCGTGGGAATTACTACATTTGACATGATTGCAGTAAAAGAGGAGTTGCTCCAAAAAGCACAACACGATCTTCATGATCTCTCGACAGAACATCCCCAAATTGAATGGCTTAATGACCCTGGCATAACGTTGTCTTATCCTGTGCATCAGTATCCACCTAAATTAACAGCACTTTCATTAGATAAATCGCCTGAAATTACGGCTCATTTATTGGGCATAAAAGGGCAATACCTCCTATTAGACTGCGGAGTAATCAATATTAGAAAACATAGCGGTTATAAAGTGACGGTTACTGTATAACCATTTGTCGCATTTAATCTGATTTATCTTTTTGTTGAGGGATAGATTCCTATTTGTGCACCGGTGATCAAGGGCGAACTACGCCCAAGGCCTGCCTTAAGTTTCTGATTTTTAGGTACTTATTTAAATTTCCCTGTTGTTGACAATGAATAACCAGCACTATAATATCGTGCTTTCTTTTCAGGTGGTAGGCTATGTGTGGGATAGCGGGTATAGTCTCGTTAAGTAAGAATCCAATAAAAGATCTCAACACCAAGCTCAAAGTGATGAATAAACTTATTGCTCACCGGGGGCCTGATGATGCAGGGGTGTGGATAGAAGCCACCCAACAAGCAGGATTGGCTCATAGACGATTGAGCATCATCGATCTATCAAAACATTCCCATCAACCGATGATTGGCCAAAATGGCACAGCCATAATATTTAATGGCGAGATATATAATTATCAACATCTTCAAAATACACTAAAACATCACTGGGATTTCACCACTCACTCAGACACAGAGACCATTTTAGCGGCATATGATCGTTACGGCGTTGATTGTGTTGACCACTTACGCGGCATGTTTGCATTTGCTCTTTGGGACAAAGATCGATTATTTATTTCGCGCGATCGATTTGGCATCAAACCTCTTTATTACACGGTGGTTAATCGAGAGTTTATTTTTGCGTCGGAAGTAAAAGCATTGCTGCCGTTTCTCGAAAACATAGCCACCGATCCTCATGCTTTCACTGACTATATTACATTTCAGTACCCCATCGGCGAAAATACCTTATTTAAAGACGTCTATCAGTTGATGCCGGGTCATAATTTATTGGTGCAAAATGGCGAGCTTAAGATATGGCGATATTGGGATGTTTATTACGATATTGACTATACAAGCAGTGCCGAAGACTTTCAGCAACGTTTTCAAGATTTAATGCATGACTCAGTGACAGCACATTTAACCAGCGACGTACCCGTTGGGTGTTATCTCAGTGGCGGCCTTGATTCGAGTTTAATCTCTTCGATGGCGTCTTCACATTCCTCCACTACAATTCCCTTCTTTCATGGCCGCTTTCTAGAAGGAGAGAGCTATGATGAAAGTCATTATGCCAAGTTAATGGCTTCACAGTGCAATGCCCCGTTGCATATTGTAGATATTACCTCCACAGACTTTATTCAGAATTTCGATAAATTGATCTACCATCTTGACTATCCAGTCGCAGGACCAGGAGCATTTCCGCAGTTCTTTGTTTCAAAACTGGTAAGTCAACATGTTAAAGTCGTTTTAGGTGGGCAGGGCGGTGACGAGATTTTTGGTGGCTATGCGCGCTACTTGCTTGCCTACTTTGAGCAATGTATTAATGCGGCTATTGAAGGCACTTATCAGAAGGGTAATTTTGTAGTGACTGCTGAATCTATTATTCCTCAGCTGGTGAGCTTAAAAGAATACAAACCCATGATAAAACAGTTTTGGAATAAAGGCTTGTTTGAGGATCTCGATAGACGCTATTTCAGATTAATTGATCGATCTGCGGATATTACGACAGAGATTTGCTGGGAACAGCTCGATCGTGGCTATACGTTTGAGCGTTTCCTCAAAATCTTTAATAGTACGAAAAATGTGCGCAAAGAGTCATATTTTGATAGCATGACACACTTTGATTTCAAATGCTTACTCCCGGGGCTACTGCATGTGGAGGATCGAGTCAGCATGGCGCATGGTATAGAGGCACGAGTGCCATTTTTAGATCATGCCTTAGTAGAATTTCTTGCCACCGTTCCAGCCGATGTCAAGTTCAAAGACGGGCAGATGAAGATTTTTTTAAAACAAGCTTTAGCTAAATATATTCCGAGTGAGATACACAACCGTCGTGACAAAATGGGTTTTCCAGTGCCCTTAAATGAATGGTTAGAAAACGATTTAAAAGATTTTGTTTATGATTTAATGCATACAGGTAAAGCAAAAAATCGTGAATTTATTAATTATGATGCCGTACTAAATAATTTAAAAAATGTTTCGAAGTACAGTAGAAAGATTTGGGCTTTTTTATGTCTAGAGCAATGGCATCAATTATTTCATGATAACGCACAGAGTTATCGTAATATGATTGTTAAAGGAGAATAATATGAAAATTTTGATTACAGGTGGTGCAGGTTTTATTGGTTCGCATTTGGCAGATAGGCTATTGCAACGTGGCGACCAGGTAATGGTGATTGACAACTATGCGACCGGTCGAAGAGATAACCTTTCCGCACATGCCAATTTACAAATTATTGAGGGCACAATTGCCGATCAAGAATTAGTCATTCAGTCATTTGAACAGTTCCAACCAGATTTAGTGGTTCATGCTGCAGCCTCTTATAAAAATCCTGATAATTGGGAAGAGGATACTTATACTAATATCACTGGAACAGTAAATGTCCTTCGTGGAATGAAGCAGGTTGCTTGTGATCGAATAATCTATTTTCAAACCGCATTATGCTACGGCGTTAAACCTCTCGCGCAACCTATTCAGTTAGACCATGCATTATTTCCTGCTAATAGCAGTTATGCCATTACAAAAACGGCCGCTGAGCACTTCATTGAGATTTCAGGGTTGAATTATGTAAGCTTTCGCTTAGCCAATGCCTATGGTCCTCGAAACATTAGTGGTCCATTACCCACTTTCTATCAGCGTTTAACACAAGGCAAAGCTTGCTTTGTAATGGATACACGTCGTGACTTTATTTACATTGATGACATGATAGATTGCGTTATGAAGGCCGTAGAAGGAAAAGGCAAGGGCATTTATCATATTTCTTCGGGCAAAGATTATTCTATTAAAGAATTATTTGATGCCACTATTGCCGCATTAGATTTACAACTTGACAATGATGTGGAAGTTAAACCGCGTAATCCGGACGACGCTTTTACTATATTACTTGACCCCAAAAAAACCAATGCCGAATTTGGTTGGGATATTAGTACGCCTTTAGTAGAGGGAGTAAAGCGTGCCATCAACTATTATAATAATTTTGGCATCAACGAAACTTTCACCCATTTAAAACAAGAAAATTAATTGGATAAATACATGACTTTCACAAATGCTAAGATTTTAGTTGTTGGAGGGGCGGGATTTGTCGGAAGTAATTTGTGTAATGCATTATTAGAGCATGATCCCAAAGAAATTATTATTGTTGATAATTTATTATCTTCTGAAATTTCTCAGGTCCCAGATAACACAAAAATAACATTTATCTTGGGCTCTATTACTAAAGATGCGATTTTAGAATCGTTACCTAACGACATAAATTACGTTTTTCATTTGGCGACCTACCATGGTAATCAAAGTTCAATTCATGATCCATTAGCGGATCATGAAAATAATACGTTGACTAGTTTAAAGTTATTCGATCGTATCAAATCATTTACAGAATTAAATAAAGTTGTCTATTCTTCGGCAGGTTGCACAGTAGCGCAGAAGACATTTGATGAAGCGACAGCAACCACCGAAGAAGATAACGTGTCACTATTCTTAGATAGCCCCTATCAAATTTCAAAAATTATAGGTGAACTATACGGTAACTACTATTGGCATCGTTATCGACTCCCCTTTGTTAAAGCACGTTTTCAAAATGTTTACGGACCGAACGAAGTTTTGGGCGCTGGTCAATGGCGGGGTACAGTCCACACAGTCTGGCGTAATGTCATTCCAACTTTTATTTTTCAAGCACTACATCATGAGGCGTTACCGGTTGATAATAATGGCATAGCCACACGAGATTTTATTTTTATTGATGATATTGTGAAAGGCCTTATTTCTTGCGCGCTAGAAGGGACGCCTGGCGAAATTTATAACTTAGCTTCCGGTCAAGAGACCTCGATCTTAGAGTTAGCCCAAAGCATTAATAATATTGTGGGTAATCCTACAGAAATCCATTTTAAATCCGCACGAGATTGGGATAGATCAGGAAAACGCTATGGGGATACCGAAAAAGCTAAATCAAAAATAAATTTCAAAGCAGAGATAGATATTAATCAAGGTCTCAACAAAACTATCGAATGGACTCTAGCTAATCTCAATATCATTAAACATTCCATTGCTAAGCATGTCCATTACACTTCGGGTATAAAAAAATATCTTGAGGTTACTTAATGTGCGGTATTGCAGGAATTGTTACTAATAAAACATCCAATTATATTCCTGTAATTAAACAAATGAATTATTTGTTGGCACACCGCGGTCCAGATGGCGAAGGCATTTGGGCAGATGCTACTCAACGAGTACATTTTGGCCACACGCGGCTTGCTATCATTGATTTATCTACCCACGCAAGCCAACCGATGCTTTCAGTTGATGGTCGATTCGTTTTAGTTTTTAACGGCGAAATTTATAATTATCTAGAATTACGTGCCTTGTGTGAAAAACAGGGTAGTCAATTTAACTCTCAATCAGATAGTGAAGTTATAATTGAGTGCTATCGTCATTGGGGCGAAAAGGCATTCAAGCTCTTTAATGGAATGTGGTCGTTTGCATTGTATGATCAACTGAAAGATGAAATTGTTCTTTGCAGAGACCCTTTTGCGATCAAACCTTTATATTATGTGATACATAACCAAACTCTTTATTTTGCTTCTGAAATAAAAGCACTGAAAGCGATCAATTCTCGATTTAATGAAGTGGATGAAGTCTCAGTGCAGCTTTTTGCTCAGCACGGTTACCTGGATAGAGAAGATTGGACTTTTTATCACCATATTAAACGATTTCCCCACGCGCATTATACAATTATCAATCTCAAAACGTGGCAGCACAAAATGACCTTGGTCCGTTATTGGTCGCCGCCTCTCCCAATACAAAAAATTAATAAAGCAGAGGCCACAGAACAATTAACCAAACTATTAATTAAAAGCATCACCTTGCATTTACGCAGCGATGTTTCTATTGCAGCTTGTCTTAGCGGAGGATTGGATTCATCGGCCATTGTATGTATCAGTGCAAAGAATAATGCAGGTAATTTAGAGGTATTCACTACTCACTACCCCGAACATCTCGCTATAGATGAGTCCCTTTGGGCTAAGCATATTGCAAATCATGTTTCTGCTAAACACCACTTTGCTACACCACGTTATGATAACTTTGTGAATGAATTTGATAAATTGTTAGATGTGCAAGATGAACCTTTTGGAAGTTTAAGTATTTTTGCGCAATATACGCTTTTTAAAAAAATTAAAGAGCAGAGTTTCAAAGTTGCTTTATCAGGGCAGGGCGCAGATGAGCAATTTGCAGGCTACCATGGATACTTTAATACCTATCTGGAATCCTTGTTATTCAAAGGTAACCTATTTGGATTTGCTCGTGAATTTTATTATCTAAACAAACATCACCAACATAAATTAAATGGCGTACAACTAGTCAAAAAAGTAGCGAATCGTTTGACATCTAATAATAAAGTACAAAAGCACCTGCTGGGTAATGCTGATGAATATCATTTTAGAATGAACACGTTACTACAACCCTATATCAACTTCGATGATACACTCGTTTCAATGTTGACCGAAACTAATCTCCCTCAATTATTGAGATATGAAGATCGAAACTCAATGGGTCAATCAATTGAATCGCGGGTTCCTTTTTTGGACAAAGACTTGGTTGATTTTTGTTTATCGTTACCTTCGAGTCTAAAAATTAATAAAGGCTACACAAAGGCAATATTGCGTGATGCGCTCAAAAATATTGTGCCTGACAATATTCGATTGCGCATGGATAAATTAGGCTATCCGGTACCCGAAAGCGAGTGGTTAAAGAAGGCTTACAATATGACTGTAACGAGTAATGGCAGCCGTGATTTCCGAGACATGATAGTAGATAAATGGCGTGCTCGGATTAATCAATAATTGATGGATAACACTATGCTTGATATTTTGAACAAATTTGATGCTGTTATTATGTTAACGTGGTCCGATTGGAAGACGGAATTACGGAGTAATAGATACCACTATGCATCACGTTTTTGTAAATTCCTGCCAGTTATCTTTGTACAGCCCGACTTGTTAACAGAAAAATATTATTATGAAAAAACTGAGCTGGCGAATGTTTTTATTTTACATGTCTCAAGAAAATTTTCTCAAAAACAATCCTTTATTCTTAATCAAGCATTGAGAGCTAAAAATATTATTAAGCCCTTAGTATGGGTATATAACTGTAGGTTTTCAAAGGTAATTGCAAACCTGTGGTCCCCGTTGGTGGTATATCATGCAACAGAAGATTATTTTTGTCATTCACCTCATCAAATAACGTCAGCGTCAATTTTGTACCCTGACATGATGGACACGTTACAGCAAGTCGACTTATTGGTGAGTGTTTCAGCAGGCGTTGAAAAAAGCTTTATCGAACAGGGCAAATATGCTGGCAAACATATTACCATTACAAATGGTTGCGATTTCAAGTTTTATTATGAAAAGAGACTTAGTCTAACTGAAAATTCCAATAACATTATTTTATATCAAGGCAACATTAATTCCAAACTTGATTACCCGTTATTATTAGAATTAGCTACGCGCATGCCTGAATATGAATTTTGGTTCTGCGGGAAAGTATCGGGTAATAACTCGCAGTGGAAAGACTTAATAAAAAAATCTAATGTGAAATACTTTGGTACTTTAAATTGCGATGAATTAAAAATAAAAATGTATCAAGCCGCTGTCGGAATCATTCCATTCCAAACCTCTGAATATATTGAACATTCATTTCCTTTAAAAGCCTTTGAATATTTGGCATGTGGACTACCCGTAGTATCGGTTCCCATCGAATCGTTACAACATTATAAAGACGTCTTTCATTTTGCAGTAAATGTTAATGAATTTGAATTGTCCATTAAAGCTGCTTTAATCTCATCACGAGATAAGAACTTAATTGAGTCAAGACAAAGCGTAGCTTCTGAGCAAGATTATGATCTCAAGTTTTCTGCGTTATGCAAATCATTGGCTTCCACATTACATCAAACCGAAGCCGCCGTTACTTCGAATCGACCTTTAGAGATGTTGGTGTTGTACGATGCTAATAGCATTCATGTCAGCACAATCAGCGAACACCTACGTGCATTTAAAAAATATTCCAAAAACAATATTTATTATGCGAATGCTACGGGTAATATAGATTGTTATATTGATTTATCTGTTTTTGATGTAGTTGTAATTCATTACTCCATTCGAATCAACACCAATAATTGTGATTCATCCCTCTCACCTCATTATATCCGCGCATTAAAAAACTATGGTGGTTTCAAAGCATTGTTTATTCAAGATGAGTACGATACCACCAACATTGCTAAAACGAAGATGTTGGATATAGGCATCCATACGGTATTCACTACTGTGCCAAAAGCCTATGTAGACGCTGTTTATCCTCCCGCAGAGTTTTCACATATTGACTTCATTCAGACATTAACGGGTTATATTCCAGAGCATCTAAATAATTTAGGTGATATAACACCGCTTCATACACGCAAAATGTGGATTGGATATAGAGGGCGAGATCTTCCTTATTGGTACGGCAATCTAGGTAGAGAAAAATTTATCATCGGAAAAGAGATGAAGCGGATATGTTCAGCTAAAGACATTCCGATTGATATCGAGTGGGAAACCGATAAACGTATTTATGGCGATAATTGGTATAAATTCTTATCGAGTTGTAGAACTACATTGGGAACCGAAAGTGGCTCCAATGTTTTTGATTTTACCGGTGAGATCAGTCGCAATATTCAGTTAGCCATGAAACAAAATCCGAGTGTAACCTACGAAGAAATCTTTGAACGATTTCTTTGTGCAGATGAAGGCAAAATAGTAATGAATCAAATATCTCCAAAGATATTTGAAGCCATTGCTCTTCGAACTGGCCTTGTTCTTTTTGAAGGTTCGTATTCTGGTATCATAGAGCCGGATTTACATTTCATTGCTTTGAAAAAAGATTTTAGTAACTTCGATGAAGTATTAACTAAAATTGGTGATGATAACTATCTTCAAAAAATGACGACGCGCAGTTTTGATGATGTGGTGAAGTCAGGTCGATTTAGCTATAAAGCTTTTATTAATGAAATAGATATCTATTTCGGGACTAAGGTAAAAAGTCGCAGCGAAGCGTCAATTATACCCATACTATTTGCGTATGCTAATCATTCGCGTTGGTCGCACACAAATACCAGTTCTAAAGGTTCTATCCAATCGAGTCTTCTTACAAATGATTTAGTTAATAACCCAGCCTCACTATCTATCATCAATAAAATCGGTATTAAAAATTATAAGGGCCTACCTACTAAACCATTTGCTCATTTATTACCCCGAATGCTGAAGGGTATTTTGGCTTCGAACCTAATTATCAAGCCACTTATTCGGGTGAATAATGTACTTCCGGGTAAACCTTTAACCAAGGTTTACTCGACCATAAAAAGATGTTTAAAAATATAAGTTACTGAGTTATTGAAAGGGAGTCATCATGATAATTTGTCCAGATTGTCATAAAGATATTGATTTAAGTTATAAATGTAATACCTGCAATTGGAAATTAACTCATCACCATGGCATATCCAGCTTTTTGTCTAAAACAGATATGGCGGATATGACTTTTCAGAAATATATTCAGAATTATGATGAAATAAGCGACGATGATCTTGCTGAAAGTATTCAAGACATAGATTACATTCGTTATCAGACTCATAAATTTCATTCCTATCTAGGGAGTATTCAAAATAAAAATGTATGCGAAGTAGGAATTGGTAAAGGTTTATTATTCGATATGCTGATAGAAAATACTCCAAAAAACTTAGTCGGAATTGATATCAGCGTGCCTTATCTTAAAAAATATAATGATATAATGCGTCACAAAAATGATGTCAACGTCATTCTAGCCAATGCTGAAAATATTCCTTACAGAAATGAGTTTGACCTAGTAGTCGCCGCCGATATTTTAGAGCACGTATTTAACGTCGGAGATTTTTTATACTCCGTGCGCCGTTCCTTGAAAGATACCGGCGTATTTGTCGTAAGAACGCCTTATGATGAAAATATAAATATTTACTCTAAATTTGCGGGCTGTAAATATGATTTTGTACACCTGCGTAACTTTTCTAAACGTTCACTTAAGACGGTGTTAGAAGGTGCGGGATTTCAAGTAATAAAATTCCATTTTGATGGTTTTTATTCGTATAAAAAACGCAAACTTTTTAAGCTTAATAAATATATAGATTACTTGTTTGAAAAATGCATGAAAATGAAATATCACGACCCTCATCATGTTACTAAGATAAGTAATGCATTAGGAAAATTTTTGATGAAACCCAGTGAAGTGGTGGCTGTGTGTCGAAAAATAAATACTGCGTAGTTTATAAGAGAGCGTTATGTTAAAAATAGTGACCATTATTGGCGCCCGTCCTCAGTTCGTTAAAGCGGCTGCACTCAGTCGTGCCTTTGACAAATGCGAAAAAGTAAATGAGATCTTAGTTCATACAGGGCAGCACTATCACGATAATTTATCAAAAATTTTTTTTTCACAATTAGATTTAGCAACGCCCAAATATAATTTGCAAGTAGGCTCCGCTTCACAGGGTTACCAAACTAGCCAAATGTTGAGCAAAATCGAAGATCTGCTCATAGCAGAACAGCCTGATTGTGTCTTAGTGTATGGAGATACCAACTCGACTTTAGCGGGCGCGCTTGCTGCTGTAAAATTACACATTCCAATCGTCCACGTTGAAGCGGGCTTGCGATCTTATAACAATAGTCAGCCGGAAGAAGTCAATCGAATTCTAACAGATCGCATTTCAGATCTCTTATTTGTACCTAGCCAGGCGAGTGCAGACAATTTGTTAAAAGAATCAATAGAATCTCACAAAATTCATATTGTGGGGGATATTATGTATGATGTGGTGAAACTTTTCGAAAACCAATGTGAAACATCTTCTATTCTCGCCGACTTAAACTTACCAGCAAAATCTTACCTAGTTGCAACCATCCACCGTGCAGAAAACACTGCATCCGACAATTTAATTAATATTTTCGAAGCCTTTAATTCACTGAGCACCGAACAAAATATCGTCATTCCATTACACCCCCGGACGCATAGAAGGTTGGTCGAATGTTCTTTTAATATAAATCCCGCCATTAAAATCATTGAGCCGCTTGGATTTTTTGACATGATGAAGCTAGTAAAAAATTCTAAGTTAGTAATTACCGATTCGGGCGGCTTACAAAAGGAAGCCTTCTATCATAAAGTTCCTTGCATAACCTTGCGAGAAGTCACTGAATGGAAAGAATTGATTGAAAGTGGGTGGAATGTATTGTTGAATCCCAACGCTATGTCCGATATCGCGACATTTATTAATAGAATGGAAAATATAACCCCTGAATGGAATAATCCCTACGGAGAGGGAAAAACTGCAGATTTAATTGCTGCTAAAATTTTGAATACCTATCATTTGTGATGCCTCTTTTTCGTCCTTCGAGCGACGATTCAAACTCTTTTTGAAAGGCCATAGAATAGCCATACAACGCAACTAAATACCCCAGCATCCCGCCGGCAATCACATCACTGAGAAAATGGTAATCCTTACCGAGAATCCCTAGGAGGCCGCCTAGAGTTAACACTAGATAGAGAGGCTTTAGACGAGGGTAGAGGAGCCACAACACGGTGACTCCCGAAAGTAGTGTGGCAGCATGACCAGAAGGAAATGATTCAAAGTTCACCCCCTTGTTAAAAAAATGAAAACCATACATATTATCCTTTATAAAGGAAGGGTTGTTGTACGCCCAAGTTTCTGGCCAATAACGCCCAAATATAAATTTAAAAAAGTCTTTCATAAAGTCTGTAATTGCTATAACATTCGCAAACAGTAGGGCGTGCCGGTCAAGTAGACTCCAGCGACCTAAGCTAAAGCGGATCAGTATAGTGATATAGATTATAGGAACTGCCACAGCGAATAATTCTGGGATTTTTGCCAAATAATCAAATACTGCTAAAGAACGAAGATGTTGTGATAACCATGTTGCAAGTTGTCTGTCAATAAAGAAGTAACAAAACACCACTGCCAATATCGTTGAGGCTATTAATAAAGTCGTCCTCATTAGTGATCTTTTATCCATTATTCACCTATTTATTAACAGTTAATGATTCTCGACCCGCATTGAGTCCTCTTTTCACTAAATTTAATGTTCTCTATTCTGAAGTGTAGCTAACAATTTGATTTTAAACGATTTTTTATTTTGGGCAAATTATGTTCATTTTGTAGCAGAGCCAGTCCCGAAGCGATTTTTTGGTCTCTGCTCACTTAATATCAACAGAGTTATCCACAGAATCTGTGGGTAATTTTAGGGCATATTATGACCCATAAAAACAACCGTGACTTCCAGTCCCGTTCCAAGTTGGGGTGATCCCAAAATTATCTCAGCATCATGAATTTCAACAATTTGCTGGACTATGCCCAGGCCGAGACCACTACCGGTGGTCTTATTACCTAAAATTCTGAAAAAACGTTCAAAAACACGATTATGCAATTCTTCAGGAATGCCGGGGCCATTATCAGTCACTTTCAAAATAACATTATTTTTCTCGGAATATATATTTACCTTAATCAAACTTCCCATCGGAGTATAACGGATTGCATTATCGACTAAGTTGCGAATAAGTATAGAGACAGCTGTAGGATAGCCCATTATGGTGCCTCCATCCTCCGGCGCATCCAATTCAATTTCGGTATTCTTCTCTAGAGCAGCTGGAGCGAGATCAGCAATAACGTCCCTAGCTTGCTTGACGATGGATACTTCCTCAAATTCTTTAATAGTGGCTTGGGGCACCATGCGGCTGAGCGTTAACAACTGTTGTACGACATGAGAGCTGCGATCTACACCTTGTAGGACTTTACCCAGCGCTTCGCGCATTTCAGTTTCAGTAATGGCTTTGAGGGCAACTTGGGTTTGAGCACGCAAAGCAGCTAAAGGAGTGCGCAGTTCATGGGCTGCATCTGCCGCAAACCTTTTTTCTCTTTCAAAGGCTTCGCGTAATCTTTTAAATAACTTATTTAATTCGTCTATAAGCGGTTTTATTTCAGTGGGGACAGCTTCTAAGTCAACAGGTTCTAAATAACTGGGCGCACGTTGCCGAATTTCATTGGTAACTTGCTTGATGCTGTCCAATCCTCTTCCCACTATAATCCAAATTAAAAGTCCGAGAAAAGGGTAGGTGATTAACATGATAAAGATAGAGTCTTGAGTGACGCGTCCTTCCAGTTCTTCGCGAAAATCACTGCGCTCAGCCACATCCACCCGCATGCCTGAATTTTTATCAACTGTGGTAAACACATGCCATAATTGACCCTCTATCCATTTAGTACTAAATCCGGGTTTTCCATGGGAGAGTGCCTGTTTAGGAGCGGTGCTCGAACTTAGCACTAAATTGCGGTTTTTGTCCCAGACTTGAAACTGAATTAACTCATAGGTGGGGGTGAAAATTTTTTTATGGTCATTCTCATGATAAGCATCAGCTATCTGAGGTAAGCTATTGATTTGTTTTTGTATTATGCTGATGTCGCGTTTGCTAATATCATCGCTGACAAACGCAGCAATGGTGAGTGCACTTACCGTTAATTGAGCATTGAGATGCTTTTGTAAATCTTTGTGCTCGAGAAAAAGATTACCAATAATGGCTAATGAGGTGATAAGCGTAATGCTCAACAATAGATTGATGAGTAAAAAAGTACGAATTGACGGAGTCATTAGCTACTGCCTAGTGCTATATTTGAAAATGAAGTACATAGAGAAGATTAGGTGTCTTTTTTCTCCTTATCCACCATATACCCCACCCCCCGAATTGTTCGTATGAGCTTTGTGCCAAATTTCTTTCTTAAATTATGAATATGCACTTCAAGCGCATTACTATCTACATCGTCTCCCCAGCCATAGAGGGTGGAGGTCAGGTGCTCACGAGACAAAACGCGACCTGCATTTTCGAGTAGTTTTTGAAGTAAAGCAAATTCTCTGCGAGAAATATTAATAAGTTCATCATTAACATGAACCGTATGGGATGCAGGATCAAGCGCGATTGTGTCGTAGGTTAATATCGGTTCTGCTCTCGAAGTGGTTCTTCTTTGAAGTGCACGCATTCTGGCGCAAAGCGCATCTAAATCAAAAGGCTTAACAATATAATCATCAGCCCCAGCATCGAGCCCTTTTACCTGGTCTTCAACAGTTTCTCGCGCAGTCAATATGACAACCGGAGTGGCGATATTTTTGGAGCGCATCGATTTTAATACTTCGAGGCCCGATCGTTTAGGGAGGCCTATATCGAGAACTACAATATCAAAGCTTTCCGATAAAACAGCCTGCTGAGCGCTTTGACCATCTTTAACCCAGTCCACTGTGTAACCATATTGAATAAGGCCATTACGAACGCCATCGCCTAATAGTTCATCATCTTCAACTAATAATACGCGCATCTAATTCACCTTTGGTTGAATATTAAAGCTGCCTCACTAAGCTGCCATTATATTGCATATATACTTACATTTATTATAGCTATTATCCTACAAATAATAAAATATATCAAAAACATAATATATATTCTCATATAAAGATAGATCACCCAAACTGAATTATTTTGATTTCTTAAGTTTGCGTGGCGAAAAGCTTAATGGTAGGGTATTCTTAATTCATTTTATTATCACTGTCAGCGATTCCCGCTGTCAACTGTTAGCAGCTTATTTAAGCGCTTTGGGTTCGGTAAAGGTTAAATCCACCGAGTATTCTTTGACTATTTTTCTTAAAAACTAAGGAGAATAAATTGTCCTCTGTCAACTCAACACGAAAAGATACAATTGATCGCAAAAAAATTGTCAAAAAAGTGGTTGCCTGTGCTAAAAAACGAGTTGAATCTGATGAAGTAAAACTATTAACTTCATTCATTGAACTGTATTTTTCCAATGTACCCATTGAAGACATAGCAGAAAGAAGTACTAAGGCCCTTTTTGGTGCGGTATGTTCTCATTGGAATTTACTTAAAACTCGCAAGCCTCATCAATCTAAAATTAAGATTTTCAACCCCACAGAAGACAAAAATGACTGGCAATCTACGCATACTATTGTAGAGGTTATCCATGATGACATTCCCTTTTTGGTCGATTCTTTGCGTATGGAAATTAACAGCTTGGGTTATACGATTCACCTGATTATCCATTCGGGCGGGATGAAAGTTTATCGGGATAAGGCGGGCCATATTACCACCGTTCTTCCAATAGATTCTAAGGCGACCGATGCTATTACCGAGGCGCCAATTTATTTTGAAATTGATAAGCAAACTGATCCCCAAATATTGAATAATCTCACTGAAAATTTGCAACGGATTCTCATTGACGTGCAATTGGCAGTGAATGATTGGAAAAAAATGCAGAATAGAGTGGGCAATATTTTAGAGGAAATGGTTGCAAATCCTCCCCCCCTTAAACACGAAGATATTGAAGAATCTAAAACTTTTCTTGAATGGCTAAAGAATGACCATTTTACTTTTTTAGGAAGTCGAGAATATGTTGTTGTAGAGATTGATGGTGATAAGGCCTTACAGCTCGTTCCAAACACCGGCTTGGGAGTATTGAAAGATGAGGGCAGAAGCAAAGTTATCCGCTATTACGATGAATTGCCGTCAAAAGCGCGCAAACAAGCTTTATCAAAACAAATACTGATCATTTCTAAAACGAATACTATCTCGACCGTTCATAGACCAACCTATACAGATTACATTGGTGTAAAAAAATTCGATGAGAGAGGCGAGATTATTGCATTAACTTTATTCATTGGTCTTTATACCTCCGAAGCTTATAACAGCAAATTAAGTGATATCCCATTTATACGAGATAAAGTTCAAACTATTTTAGAAAAGTCTGGCTTAACACATAATTCACATGCCCTCAAAACGCTGCAAAATATATTAGACACATTTCCCCGTGATGACATGTTTCAAGGCAATGTTGATATGCTGTGCGAAATTATGGTGGGAATTCTCCATCTTCAAGACCGCAAACGAATACGTATGTTTGTATTAGAGGATCTTTATGGGCGTTATGTGTCTTGCTTAGTTTATGTGCCACGTGACAATTTAAGTACAGACCTTATCTATCGAATGCAGGCTGCGCTGGTCACTGCTTTTAATGGCCGCAAAGTAACATTCACAACCTACTTCCCCGAATCGGTTCTTACGCGAATCCATTTTGTTATCCGCGTAGACCCTAAAAAGAAGTTGAACTATGATCTTAAGCAAATTGAAAATGAGTTGATTCACATTGGACGATCTTGGAAGGATGATCTACAAGAAGAAATACTTGCGAATTTTGGTGAGGAAGCAGGGATAGTACTTATGAGCCGCTATGAACGCGCATTTCCTGCAGGCTATCGTGAAGCCTATTTGCCCCGCAATGCCATTTATGATATTCACCATCTGGAAAAGCTATCCGAAGCGCATGATCTTGAATTAAGTATTTACCATCCCACAAATGCCGCTCCCAATAATCTTCGTTTCAAATTGTATCGACTGAACAATTCTATACCTTTATCAGATGTACTACCCATATTAGAAAACATGGGACTTCGGGTGATAGGCGAACAACCTTTCCAAGTTAGCTACGATGACGGATCGATGGCTTGGATCAACGATTTTAATATGCTTTATAATATTGACGATGCATTGGATATCAATGAGATCAAGGACATCTTTCAAGAAGCTTTCCATAAAATTTGGTACGGTTATGCCGAAAATGACGGGTTTAATAAATTAGTACTCGGTGCTAAATTAACCTGGCGTGAAATCTCTGTTCTAAGAGCTTATGCAAAATTTTTACGTCAGCTAGGCTTTACCTTTAGTCAACAATACATTGAAGATGCCTTTTCAACTAACCCTGTTGTTGCTCGGCTTCTAATGGATCTTTTCAATCTTATCTTTGATCCAGCAATCACTAAGAAAGCAGATAAAATATCATTTATCGAAGAAGAACTTTCACGTGAACTTGATAACGTGGCCAATCTTGATGAAGATAGAATTTTAAGACGTTACTTAGAGGTGATGAAAGCTACCCTCAGAACGAACTACTATCAGCAGACCCATGAGGGTGAATATAAGCCTTATCTTTCTTTAAAGTTTAACTCCTCCTTGATTTCTGACATTCCTCTCCCAATTCCAATGTTTGAAACCTTTGTGTATTCC
This sequence comes from Gammaproteobacteria bacterium, assembly GCA_013697705.1. Taxonomy (NCBI): domain Bacteria; kingdom Pseudomonadati; phylum Pseudomonadota; class Gammaproteobacteria; species Gammaproteobacteria bacterium. The sequence goes on from JACCWJ010000002.1 coordinate 72,340, forward strand.
ACCGATTTTGAAGGTGTCCATCTTCGCACGGGTAAGGTGGCAAGAGGAGGGCTGCGATGGTCAAATAGACGCGAGGATTTTAGAACAGAAGTACTGGGCTTGATGAAAGCGCAGCAAGTGAAGAATGCTATTATCGTCCCCTCCGGTGCAAAAGGGGGGTTTGTGGTTAAAAATCTACCCCTTGATGCAAATAGAGGAGCAATGATGGAAGCGGGGGTAAATTGCTATCGCAATTTTATCCGCGGATTACTTGATATTGCTGATAATTTAGTCGGAGGTTCTGTTATCCGACCTAGCGATACCGTTTGTTTTGATGAGGAAGATCCTTACCTGGTTGTGGCTGCCGATAAAGGGACAGCTACTTTTTCCGATATCGCCAATGACATAGCGGCTGAGTACGGTTTTTGGTTGGATGATGCATTTGCTTCCGGTGGGTCCACTGGCTATGACCATAAAAAAATTGGCATTACCGCGCGAGGAGCTTGGGAATCTGTCAAATCGCATTTTCGTGAATTGACTATTGACCCCTATCACGATGACTTCACTGTGATTGGTATTGGCGATATGGCAGGCGATGTTTTTGGTAATGGGATGCTTTATACCGATCATATTAAATTGATAGCCGCTTTTAATCACACTCATATCTTCATCGATCCTAATCCAGATACCAAATTAAGCTACTTTGAGAGATTACGGTTATTCAAACTGCCAGCCTCTACGTGGGAAGATTATGACCCTAGCCTTATTTCAAAGGGAGGCGGCGTTTTTAAGCGGTCCGTCAAATCCATTAAGCTTTCTTCTGAAGCACGTGCTGTCTTAGGTATTTCCAAAGAGGCAATTATTCCTAACGATTTGATAAAAGCTATTTTGAAAGCTCCTGTTGATTTGTTTTGGAATGGGGGCATTGGCACCTACGTCAAGTCTAGCGCTGAAACCCACAGCGAAATTGGTGACCGCGCCAATGACGCCTTAAGAATCAATGGCAATGAACTACATTGCAAAGCAGTTGCTGAAGGTGGCAATTTGGGCTTTACACAATTAGGGCGGATTGAGTTTGAGCTATCCGGCGGCAAAATAAATACCGATTTCATTGATAATTCAGGCGGCGTTGATTGTTCAGATCATGAAGTCAATATCAAAATCCTTCTCAATCAGCTGATCGTTGATGGTGTGTTAACCGAAAAGAAACGTAATCAATTACTTTCTGAAATGACGGATGAAGTGGCTCAGCTCGTTTTGTATGATAATTATTATCAAACACGTTCAATTAGTTTTGCTGTAAGCAATTCAATGACCTATTTAGAACTGTATCGTCTGTTTATGCAAAGCCATGAAATGCACGGCAATCTAAATCGCCCGCTAGAATTTTTACCCGATGACAAAACCATTAATGAACGTAAAGCTAATCATCAGGGGCTCACACGCCCTGAAATTGCAGTATTGATGGCCTATAGTAAAAATATTCTTAAAAAAGAAATTTTAAACACTAAGTTGCCAGAAGAAAAATCGCTATCAGAATATATCGAGCTCGCTTTTCCACGCACACTTTGCAGACGCTACGCATCTCAGATGCAGCAACATCATCTACGACGTGAAATCATTGCTACCCAATTGAGTAATCATCTTGTGACTGAAATGGGTACTACCTTTGTTTATCAAATAAACGATGAAAATAATGCTAGCACAGAGGAAATAGTACGCGCTTATATGACTACCCGTAAACTTTTTGATTTACATTCACTGTGGACTCAAGTGGAAGCTTTAGAGCATAAAATATCTATTGAAGTACAAAATGAAATGATCTTGGATATTATGCGTTTAGGGAGGAGGGCGACGAGATGGGTATTGTTGAATAAACGTTACTATTATGACATCGATGAAATGGTTGCGCATTTTTCACCTTATCTGACTAAGGTTGCTAAAATATTACCCACTATTTTATTTGGTCAAGAAAAAGAAAAGTTTGAAGCTAGAACAAAATACCTTATCTCTGAAGGCGTTCCCGAAGACATAGCAACTAAAATATCTGCTACGCGCCCACTTTATTCGGCGCTTAACATTATTGAAGCCGCCATTACCAATAAAGTGGATGTTCTTGAAGTAGCCAAAATTTATTTCAAGATTATGGAACGTTTAGAATTAATTTGGTTCCGAGAAAAAATTAATGATTATCCCGTTGATAATCACTGGGCAGTATTAGCGCGCGCGGATTACAAGGGTGATTTAGATTACTTACAACGTATTTTGACAGTGAGTGTAATTAAGTTTGCTGGAAGATCTAAGCACATAGATGATCACGTCAATAAATGGTTAGAAAGTAACAAGAAACATATTGCAAGATGGAAAGCAGTTTTAGGAGAATTGCGTAGTACAAATACCAATGAGTTTGCAATGTTAACCGTGGCAATGCGTGGCTTACTCGAACTTGCACAGGTCAGTCGACAAGAGGGTCAAACTGAAGGTTTTTGCTTTTTTCAAGAAGCATAATATTGCGCAAACTTTGAACAGAAAAATCATGAGATGTTTTTTTTTCATATTAAAAAAAAGTGAAAAAAATTGTACTTCCTAGTTAAAAAACATAGTTAGGAAATATAATTATATTTTTTGTTAATTTTAACTTGCATTTACTCTCAAGATAAGTCTAAATTACCCATGTAAAGAGCAATGGACATGCTGACTTTCAGCAACCATCTCTAAGCATCATTGCGAAAGTGATGAATGTTGGTTCAAAGTTTTTTTTAAAAAAACTTTTTGGTGATTTGTCTTAAACTCAAATAAAGAGGGAAGTGAATTATGATTATGAAAACAGGTTTGATTGCAATTGCTGCTGGCGCTATGTTACTTGCTGGTTGTGCTACCCAGGTTCCATCTGACTCTGGATGCTGCCCAACAAAATGCAACCCATGCGCTCCTGCTTGCCCAAGCTGCAAAGGAATGTCATCTTGCAAAGCTAAATGTGACCCATGCAGCCCATGCGGTGGCAACTCCTGCAAAGGTGAATAGTCGCAGTAGAAAGTAGAAGATTTTTTAAATTTTCTAGTGTCAGTTGTTAGCCGAGGTTTACCTCGGCTAACTCTTTTAAAGAAGTCCCACTATGCAAAAAGATAATTATCTAGGATTTGGGCTAGGACTACGGCCAAACCACTACCATGACATTCTCGCAAATAAACCCCCCGTTGATTGGTTTGAAGTTATCACCGAAGATTATTTAGTTCCCGGCGGTAACAGATTACATTTTCTTGACCAAATTACGGACAACTATCCTGTTGCTATGCACGGAGTCTCACTCTCCATTGGAAGTTGTGATCCGTTGGATTGGGATTATCTGCAACAATTAAAAAACCTTGCCGCGCGCATTAAGCCTCGCTGGATTTCTGATCATTGTTGTTGGACAGGGGTGAATGGCACTAATCTCCATGATTTATTACCTTTGCCTTTTACCAGTGAAGCGGTTAAGCATGTGGCCGAACGGATAAGTCAAGTGCAGGATTATCTGCAATCTCAAATCTTAATTGAGAACGTTTCCAGCTATGTTACCTATAGCCATTCTGAAATGTCAGAATGGGATTTTATGAGACAAGTGGCCGAGGAGGCCGATTGTCTTATTTTACTTGATATAAATAACGTTTATGTAAGTTCCTACAATCATCATTTCGATCCCCTGGATTATTTGAAGGGTATTCCCGCTGAACGGGTAAGACAATTTCATTTAGCGGGACACAGTAACTTTGGCACACATATAATAGATACCCATGATCACGATATTATTGATCCTGTCTGGGATTTATATGCTTTTTCAGTGCAGCATTATGGCTTTGTTTCAACAATGATTGAAAGGGATGACCATATCCCCCCCATTGATGAATTGCTTGTGGAATTGAATAAAGCCAGATCCATTGCAGAAAAGATTTATAGCGAGAGTGAAAATGTCAGCGTCACTGCGTGAATTACAAGAAAATTTTCAAGCATACGTCCTAGAGGGCGACAAAAATATCCTGGAGTCTATCTCAACCGAATACAATAACGCGGTTGAGCGAATAGATATCTATAAAAAGGGGTATGTGCTTCGTTTGTTAGAGATCCTTGAAAAAGACTTCCCCTTGCTGCGTGACATGCTTGGTGAAGAAGCCTTTACCAAAATTGGTCGGGAATATATTCAGAGCTTTCCCTCTGATCATTTTTCAATCTGTAATTTTAGTCGTCATTTTAGTAAGTTTGTATTAGATGTGCATGCGCAGCTCTTTTGGTCTGAATTTGCTACCTTTGAATGGGTTACTTCTCAAGTTCTAGACGCCGCAGATGCTCGGCATATAGCAATAGCCGAGCTAGGCACCGTTGCACCTGAATCTTGGCCTTACATACAATTCACCTTCCATCCTTCCGTTGTGCTGCATCAGTTTCATTACAATGTGCCTCAAATTGCCTACGCTATGATGATAGAGCAGGAGAGCTTGCCTGAGGCTGTCCATAATGAAGCTAAAGTCACTTGGGTAATATGGCGATTCGAGTTGAAACCTTTTTTTGAATCGGTCACCACAGAACAGGTGTGGATGATCGAAGCTCTCAAACAAGGTAAAACGTTTGCGGAAATCTGCGAAGGCTTATGTCAATGGCTGCCTGAAGAAGAGGTAGCAATGTTTGCAGCGGGCTCTTTGCGCAACTGGATCGAAAAAGGACTATTCTCGGAACTAAGCATTGCAGAATCAACCATTATGGTTGATGCGGAAGCTGCTGCTGTATAACATGTTTTGATTCTAGGCTCCTAAAATCATATTTTTTTATCTTCTTTGTTTTTGCGCCATCTCAGGAATATTTTTTAGAGTTAAAATTGTATCAGGATGAAACCTTGCATCAATTTCTCCTTGATGGAGCTTAAAGGCATTTTGCTTTTTATAGCTGTTGAAAATACCAATTCCACTTGTTAAGCCTGCGATGGTAATAGCGCCTGAGCTAGCCCCGATCGCGGTCCCGATGGAAAAGCCTTTCGCTGCTCCGATGGCAGCGGTAATAATACCGCCGCAGCCGCCCACATAAGCAGTGGCTACTGCACCAATAGTTGCTCCCAAAACAAAACCGACGAGTGCACCCAATAAGCCACATAATAAAGCTTTAGTTTTTTTATTCATGGGCGCTTTACCATATAATTGCCGATCTAATTCATATGAGGATTTTTCTATGATTTTTAAATATTTATTTTTATTTATAGCTAATTCTCTCCGATTATCTTGAAGCTCCTGACATAAATTCGTCATGTGCTTAAAAAGTATAGGATAAGGTGAATTATTAGCCGTATATAAACTTGGTTGCTGGCACATTAGTATTTCTAAGTGTTGATATAATGGTTGGAATAAAGCTCGAATTTTCTCATATTCGATAATCGTCATTACTTTTTGGAATGCGAGTAGAGAATGTGTTACTAAATAAAGTTCGTAATATGTTTTAGCCATTACTTGTGGAATGGTTTCCCTACTAATTTTATATTCGAAAGCCAAAAAAGATCGAATTAATTTTTGTAATAGTTTATTTATTTCCTCATGGATTTCAGCTTTACCGCGAGTTTGAAGTTCTAACTCCTTCAAAAAAAGTTCTTTATCGCAATGAATGTTCTTCCATATTTTAATTAAATTTTCACTAATAATTTGGTATGGAGAATCCTCTGCCTCAATTAATTTTGCAGGTAAGGTGAATAAGACATTAGCGAGTTCCTGAATGATAGTTTGAATGGAGCGCTCATTTTCATGTTCGAAGAACTGTCTTTCAGAGGTAACTTCGTTATAGAGAAAAAATAATTTGTTTTGACTCGGATGAAATGCTTTAGTTAATTCTGCTTGAATCTGATAAATTTTACCGGTCAGTAATGAATCGGTATTGGTAATTAAAAAACTCGGATTACAGTTATTGTCACTAATATTCAATTTTTTCATTACAAATGAGAATATCAAACCGTCCTGTGTATCGCTAAAAACTATTTCAATACTGGAACCGTCAGGGATATCATCATCAAAATAATGGCGTATTTTTGCCTGGGGTAGAGTATTTTTCAATACCATTAACAGATCCGGCGGTTCTTTTAAATGTTCTTGTTTGACATCCTGAGGTATGGTTAATACCTCATTTGAAGTTTCAGCAGTCTGACTTATCTTCTCTTCATTTATGGCAGGAGGAGGTGTAATTTCAACTTCATCATTTATTTCTTTTATTTGTCCTTCATATGTCACGCCTCTTTCTTGAGCTAATGATAAGGCAGAGTAAAATGTCCGCATATTGGTAATATCGGGTTCATTTTTATGCATTTTTAAATATGCAGCCACAAATGCCTCCGGTTCGGGTATTCCAGATTCTCTGGCAATAGCAATCAGAGATTTTCGTAAATATCCTTCCATGTAAATCACTTGCAATCGGTTTCGTAACGCTGAAGAGAGTGATTTGCGTCCAATAACAGAACTTGGATTTTGTGATCCAAACACTATTAGGCCAGGTTTAGGAATAAATAAAGATACTAAGTTTTTGTAGTCATTAGAGGAAAGCGATTGTTTTAAGCCGATTCCAGATGGAGTCAGTTTGTTAATTATTAATTGGTATTTAGCAATATCACTGATGAGAGGGGAGGCTGAAGTCCCTTGATTATTGATATAATAAACATGCCCTCCCTTCAAGCATATATAACTATTTTTATAATTGGGCAATTCATCCTTTTTAGGAAAAGATTTGAGATAATAAGTATCATTTTCTGTTATGACGTTTTCACCCATTAATAATTTTAATAATAATGCTTCTAATTCTTCCCCTAAATTCAGTTCGTCTAAAATAACTGCTGAACCTTCAAGGTTTGCTTTGATCAATATTCCTCGTACGGCATCATCATCGCTAACAGATAATTCATAATAATATTTATGAGTATTATTGTTAGAAGAAAAACTATGATTTTCAAATCCAAATTTTTCTAATAAAGCTTTGATTAAATATGATTTACCTAAACCTGCGTCACCCTCGAGTAATACACCTCTTTTATAGTAAAAAGGTTGTGGTTGCGGTTGCTTCGCAGCTAATGCTTTATTTCTTATTAATATGCATTGCTTTATGCAATCAATGATATAAGATTTTTCACTCGGAATTAAACAGGTATCCGAAACTTTTATGATCTCATGTTGTGGTTGAGGAGACACACCAAATTTCGTGCTAAGTTCAGCATTAAATTTTTGTCTTACGTCAGGATAAAAAATAGTGCCTGCAAATTCACTAACACAGCTGGAGTATAATATTTCGTTAGTGACCGTGTGGGCATTATTTTGTTGTTGATACAACACGATAAAGCGTTGGCATAAATTTTCTAAATCGCGTGTGGAATAAAAATAAGTAGGATTATATTTTTTTGCCAAATTATATACTAGCAACATATCACTAGCTATGACATTTGCATTATTTTCATTCAGGCATTCTAGTAATAAGGGCTCTAAAATTTTATTTTGAATATAACTATCTACAGGCATGGAAAAATATATAGTTTCTGCATATTGCTGAAATAAATCATGATAATATCGATTAAATGTTTCAGGGTTACAGGTTGCTACAATTTTTTTATGTTGATTGATAAAACCCTTCAGGCTGTCCCATGTGCCGGGGATAGCCATGTTTGCTTCATCTAATAGTAATACGCTATCCCTTTGATCAGATTTCCATGCTTCAATATCGGCTTCCCCTTCATAGCATTCCAGGTTCATCGCACGGATTAGCTGGCGTGCTGTGCGCGTTTTTCCAACGCCTGGAGCCCCTTTGACCATTATGATGTGAGTAGTGTCATCCTTTATTAATTCAGACAATTGTTGTTCTCGTTTACTCACTGTTGGGGAAGTTACTGGTCTATCACTTGATGTATAGGTGACGCTATTAAAGTAATTCCAGGCCAGTTCAAGTTTAGATTGTTCAATGGTGGGGTAGCCGAAGGTAACAATTGAAGATAAATCATGACCTATAATGTTCAACAATTCTAATTTAGAAAAACAATTCAATACATGCCAAATATTTAATCGAAATTTTTCTAAGGTATTTAATTCCATTCCATTTTTAATTGTATTTAGCTTATCTATTCTAGTGACAAAAGTAACATTTGTATTTGAAAATGCTATTTTTGCAATCACATTTAAATAGGCATAGTCTTGGCTATTGCGGGGGTAATCATAATGAAATAATCCTTTAATTGGGTTATGTGGATGTCGTGGACGTAGGCGTATGACTTTGATCATCCTTTCAATCCGCTTAAACGACAAATGACTGTTCAAAGGTCTTCCTTCACCACCTAAAGGTAAAAATTTTGCAAATTTTTTAAATTGAATTATTTGATCAAGGTACGGGTATAACGTTGCATCTATTACCTTTTTATAATCTTCAAATTGATATTGAATAAGTTGGTACTGACTGATACCTGTAAATTTAACAGTGTGAGGTTGTATAGAATAGACTGTAACAGGGTCACTCAGTTCGATACGTTTGCCATTCTTGTAATAATAACCTTGCTTTGAATAAAATGAGTTAAGTTTTTGGCAAGAACCATAAGACAATTCACCACACAAAATTACTATTTTATTTTTACTCAGCGCTTTAATTATCGACCCTTCAGCTTCAGCAAATTCCACCATCCCAGTTTCAATTTGCGGGTTAATATCTAATTGCAATACTAAACTGTTGAAGGTTGTTTGAGGGGAAACATAGATTATTTCAACTTCTTGATTTTTTGCTGTCTTAATAGCTTTTGCCAATAAAGAGGCTGTAAAATCGGGGTCATTGCTTAAAATCATAGGGCAATCTAACGGAATAGGCCCTAATGGATCATTCAAGGGTGTTGCCATTGTATGAGCAGTGTTGGTTAAAACATTTTCGATAGCAGCCCCCGGCGCTAGAAAAAAATGGAAAGCTCTATTCGGATAATGTTCGGCTACATAAGTATTTAGATAGTTCCAATCCGATTTTGGTAGGGTTTCAGTAATATAAAAATAATAATGTTCGTCATCATAGTTGTGTAGTAAACCATGGGTATCAGTGGTGGCTTTTGTATTTGCAACCGCTAATGTTTCATAGCATGAATGGATATTATGTAAGCCAATATGAATAGGTTTTTTATTGGCATTGGGCATTTTATCAGAGATGATAATATTTTTTGCAGACAGGGTGGCTTCATGTTTGAGAGTAATAATAAACGATGGTGGTATAAATAATTTTTGTCCATTGTATAATATATAATCATCATATTGGAGCCTTTTCATTAGTTCATCAAATGCTTTATTATTTATGGGTGGGTTGATTATTATCAAATGTCCACCAGATTGAATAGCTTCAACCAATTTCCCATGAGCTAATTCGAGTGCATGTCCTGAAAAGTTGATTTTACCTAATACCCATTGTCTCCATTGGACACTCTCATGTAAGTTTATGGTATATTCATTAAGACTATTATCTTTAAGCTTTGGTAATGAGGAGGGCATTAAGTCATTTTGGAACGTGAATAATTTGCACCGTGTCATAAACGCTGAACAGGATGACTGTAAATCATCGGTAATTCCGATAATTTTAATCTTCTGTTTATTAACTGGATTTCCTAAAATGGTTGGTGCTTTATCTAAAATACTTTTATAACTGGCCATTTGCGTCGCAGTGAAATTAGCCCAGTTTATGACAACAACGCCCCCCTGACTAATCAACTCTTTGAGTGGACCATCACGCAATAGGCGTTTACCATTATTTATTTGGAAACATTGAAAATAGAGTGAAAAATCCTCCGGCTTATTTATGTATAAATAAAAACCTGTTGTCGATGCTTGTTTCACATGCTCATGTATTTGTTGACTTATAACAAAGGGGTCATGTGATTTTAGATATTTAACTAATGGAACTAAAATAGGAGACAGCAATAAATCATCCCAATTACTAATCTGACTTGATGCAATTAATTCGCGGAAAAGCGGTAAATAAATTCTCTCCATTATTTTGGTAGTAAATTTATCAATGGGTGGCATCAATGGGGTTGATAGTATTAGATCATTAGCAGTGGGGAGATTAGCTTTAGCGTGCTCTGCCCCTTCAAGAGCTGCATTGAGTAACTTCTCACGTACTACAATGGGAGTTTCATCCAATAAGATAGATCCACCCAAATCGATACGTAGTGCCTGTAGATCACCCCCTTGTTCTAAAGTGAAAAAGAGAAAACAAAAACTATGCTTTTCACTGATGATTTGTTGTACATTGACTCCTAAATATTGTGATAATAGAAGCATCGCATAGCTTCGATGGCGGCATACACCTTTCCTTTCAATGATGATTTGCAGCATATTATCTAGGGTACCTGATTCTGTAGTTTGATCTAAGTCTACATCGTCAAATCTACAGTAATCTGCTAGGGAAAGTATTTTCTCGATAATTGGTCTTTCATTATCAAATACAAATAGTAATTCTTTGGGTAAATTTGGCTTGGCAGCATTGATACATTGAGTGATATCATCAGATAATAAAGAGGGGACAAAAGATTCGATAATAGCATTGCTGGGTAATTTGTCGTAAACGGGGGATCTAGAATAGGTATAATGAAAAACAATGCGTGGTATTGGTTTGCTTGCCTTGAAATAAAAATGTTTATGCTTTTCATTCCAATATAATGATATATCATTGGAATGATCCGTCATTAATCTTAATAAATTTTTTGTAATTATGGGATTTTTTGAAGGTAATGAATAAAAATCATTTGGCTCAATATCATCACCCACTAATCGGACGATGATAACGTTGTCGTCTTGTTTATCAAATAGATCACTTTTATTTTGTTGTGTTAGGGGCTCAATAGCAAAGTCATATAATTGTGTAGATTGATGATTCACTGTAAATTGAAGTTGCTGACCTTGCAGGTTTATCTGATCTAATATTTCAATGCAATAATGGTCTGGATTAGGTGCCTCATAAGGATCAATAAACGTAACAGAGAACTTACCCCCTGCTCGGTGAACAGTATCGTTTTTACCCGTTTTTGTGTCGGGGCTATATCGACTTTTGGAGTTATAAATAGCGACTGGACACTCTTTATTTAATCGAGTTAATTCATCACTATCTTTAACCAATAATTCATCTTGTAACCTACGCCAAATTGCCTCCACATCAAGATGTGATAATTCTGATTGAACGGAATATTCTACAAATTCACAACTATCAGGCAAACTATATACAATATAATTTGGCATTTTAAGTAATCCGGCATATACAAACTTCTTTAAGGTAAATAATTTTGTTATCCCATTTATTTCAATATCTGGGCCTGCATTACTAACTAGAAGAAAGCGTATATCTGTACAATTTTTAAAATTTAAATTACTAGCATGGCAATAAATGTGTACATCGCGCAATTTTTGGCAATGGTTACTATTAATTTTTAAGGTTGTTTTTTGCAGATTGGTAATATTTATGTATTTTAAAATTGGCAATTTTTCTATATTAATAATCTCTAGCCTTCCTGAGCAAGTAAAGCTTTCTAAATTAATATTTCGAGATAAATCAATTTTAGCTAATGCGCAATCTAGAATAACCAGTGTTCTTAGATATCTTAATGATGAGAAATTTATATTCGTTATCCGTGAGCAAGAATTGATACACAAGTATTCTAAATTTGGCAAAAATGTAAAATCGATATTCTGTATGTTTGTGCAGTTATCGATCTTTAACACTTTTAAATTATATAATGAATTATTAAAGATAATACTTTCACACTCTGAATCCATTATGCGCAATTCGACTAATGACGGCAAGAAGGATAAGTTAATCGTATTGCTTTTAACTTTATCTATTTGTAATACTTTCAATAGCGGGCAGTTATCAACGCTTATATTTTCTTTTATTACATTTTCTATTTTTATAAATTCTGTGTTTGGAAAATCACAAATGTTATCGAGGTTAGGATTAGATAGGCACATTTTCTTTGCTGTTAATTTATGCATGCTGATATCATAAATATTTAACTTTAACTCTTTTTGTCGCGCATTGAAATTACCGATAATACGAATATTATCTTGGTTTGGAGTTTTAAATATCATCAGATGATTGCAATCCATAATATCAATTTCGATCGGTATCGCTGCTATGCCATTTGCAATCATGGATGTTAAATTTCTTATTTTTGATAATTTAATATTTGAGGTTATGTTGGTTACAGTTAGCGAGTTTAATTTCTCATGATTGCTCAGTAATTTGATGACATCGTCATTTAACTCGTGGATAACTATACCAGTCAAATCTGATTTTATAATATTAAGGATGAACATTGTTTGTTGATAATCCAGAGTTGGCAGTTCCAAATTTTTTATGGGCAGCACACCCAATTTATGTTCTCCAATCAGTTTAATGCGACTGCTATTTAAAGAAAGTTCTTCTAACTGCTCAGCCTCTGTTATGTCTAATGTGAATGATTGTAATTCTTGTGGGATCTTAAAAGATGTTAAACATCGTGTAACTTTAAATTGCTTTAATTGGTCAGCGTTTGTGAAATGAATTTTTTTTAGCACTTCGATAGCTTGATAATTGTTGTTATTAACTCCCCCGCAAAATATAGCAGGACCCACATAATTATCTGTGCTTGGTGGGTTGGTTATTTTTAAAGATTGTAATCGGTCATCTATCTCTAAATATGATAAAACAGTATTCTGTGCGAATATGATTGATTGTATAGTTGGATTCTTAAGGATTAATTTTTTTAATGAGCGACAGTTATTTAAATCAAGCACTTTTAATTTGTTACATCGAGTATTATTTTGTATTACAAGTTCTTCTAAATTATGGGCATTGGTAAAATCAATATTTTTTACGCTACTTTCCGAGATAGTTAATCGACGAAGTTTTTTAGCATGCCAAAGATCTAATGAGTGTATGGCGACAAATCTAAGATTTAACTCTTCTAAGATATTATTTGAGCTGTCAACTAAATCTATTTTTACGAGGTCGTTTACTTCTGAACTCTTGGATATCATTTGTATTTTTTTGTATTTATCAGTTTTAATGGCAATTTTTTTATATCGTCCAGAACTATTTATATGGCCAATAATTGCGAAATGTTTGTTATAAAATTGAGTGTCTATTTTTATAATGAGATCTGTGATATTTGGGAGGCTTTGAAGTACCGATACTTCTTCTTGAGTTAGACGTATAATATCGGATAAATCTGCACATGTTAACTTTGATAAATCAATATTTTCTAAATACTTTCTTAAATCGTTATTGGGAAAAGGCAATGTTAAAGTGAAATTTAACCTCTGATTAAGTATACTGATAACACTGTCATATTCCATATCATCAATAATTTTTATGCCATCCAGAGATTGTCCTTGGTGTGATAAAGCCTGTTTGACATGCTCTTCTTTCATTGGAGTTATTAGTTGACGAGTTTCCCATAATTGTACTGAGTTACTAATTGGCTTGGTCACGGCAAATCTGATATCTTTTCCCAACCATAAATAAATTTCAATATGATGATATGTCAGTAGCTGGTTTAGAAAAGAGATAACTACCTGGTCAGGAGGAGTATCTCGAAAATACGTACTACTAATTATTATTTTAATTTTACCATTACGTTGTGGGTTACCTTCCCGCGCAATCCATGCATTAGCATTATTTTCGATTAAGCCTAACCATGAATCGTAATAGCTATCCGGACCAGTAGTTTGATAAGTGGTAGTAATTTCGGAATGATCATCAGTAGATTTTAGTTTTAACGTGTTATCAATCGAATTTTTGTCGTAATAAGGCATGCGAGCTTTTCCAATATTGGTTAATTTTAAGTATAACCGACAATTATTAAGAGAGGATTAACCAGTGTTTTTAAATGCGTGAGATCATGGCAACCGCATCAAAAACCCCCTTGACAAACATTTGAGGCTTGAATTTCCCTGGATTTCGCTACGCTACATCCAGGCTACTTTGAGTGATGTAGCCGGGATGTAGCGTAGCGAAATCCAGGATTTATTCAGTTTGATGCGGTTGGCATGCAATGGCCCATGCGTAACTCGGTTGAAAAGGGGTTTCGGAACTTAAATATGAAATGGCTTAAGTGAGTCGATAATTAAATTGTATATGGAGTGATGATGTTTTCCGCATGGTAATTGAAATCATCCTAGTAAGTTGCTGTCGCTTGGATAGATCGTTGGGTTAATCGCGAAAGAAATGATGCTAAGCTCTTAGTATTTAGATTTTAACACCACTCTTTCATCTTCTTCATTGCTGGAGAGTTGTTCTTCATTGCTGGGGAGTTGTTCTTCATTTTTATTTTTATCGTCACTACCAAAGTTTATTCGCGCACGATTTTGACTTAAACGAATGGAGCTCGAAGCTGATCCAACGGACAATTTTATTGGTAGCGTTACTACTTGCTCAGCAATTTTCTTCTTAGGAGTTAATAATATCACACTATTGCTTCTTGACGTTTGGCGGGCTGGTTTATCCTGAATGATAACAACTGGAGCCTCTTGCTGTTGATCTGCTCCCTCTAAATTGTTCACCTTGGAAAGAGGAGTGGAGGTAATGAGTGATAGAAGGTTAGACGCAGCCATATAACAGTCTTTTGTAATATATTTAGGTTTAACAAGAGCGAACCAACTATCATTGAGCGATACAGCAGTTGAGAGTGCTGTTATTTTTTCAAATGATGTTTTAATCGGATCATTAATAATGTCATATATAACAGCAATGCCTTTGGGAACTGTAATTTTTTTATCATTAAAAGTTACGTCTGTTCCTTCAAACCAACCTGCTTTATCTGCCCAAAAATTCAGATGAGTTAATTTATGCTCGTCCGTGAAAGTTTTAAGCATTGAAGTATATCGTAAATCAACAAGTGCTTCATAATCCAGTTTTAGTGATTCAAGTAAAAGATCATCCGTTGAATCTTCTTTCATATCCGGGTTAATAATACTCTGTAGAGCCTTCGTATAAAATTCAATACAGTTGAGGTCGCCTAATTTTGAACCTTCCTCTAGATACTGTTTGGCCTTTTCAAGTGCATTAATTTCATCATTATTTTTTTGTAGGGTGTTCTGATAGATATGTATTCCCATTCCATAACAAGCTGCACCTCGGGATCCTGAGTTAGATGGGACCTTAGAGTATAGGGATAGCGCACCGGCAATATTCCGTTTCTGAAGTTCTTGATTTGCGCTTGTTAAATACCAGGAAGCGATGAAATCAATGTTTGCTTGATTTATTCGATCAAAACCATTGGAGGGAAAGTTTTTAACAAAGAAATTTAAACCAACCGGATGAAGAGAAGCGTCTTCCGAAGCCAATAAATTTAAAAATTTATTGGGGTGTGTATTCAGGTAGCTATCATTAGCTCCCACTAATGAGGCAGTATACTGTATTTCCAAAGAAGAAATTTTAAAGCGGTTTATATACTGGATTCTTCTTGCTGCATAATCGGTAACCTTCCTATCAGAACTTTGAAAATACGCGCGGCGGTATAATTTGACGGCCTCAAGCCATTTTTCATTTTCTTCATGCATACCGGCCCTATTAATCATAGCCGAAACATTCTTCAGTTTTATTGCTCTATCAAATAATGCAATAGCTTTTGGGTATTTTCGTGTATCTCTAGCGATACAGCCTGCGGCATTCATTGCCTCGGCATGTCCCAGCTCTATGGCTTTATCGAATAAGGGAATGGCTAATTCAGTATTCTGAGAGCAGCCTTCCCCTTTATGATGCATCCATGCCATAAAATACAGCGCAGCTCGATTAGTCGGGTCCTTATTAATAACCTGCTTAAATAAATCAAAGGCGGTTCTATAGTTGCCTTCGGTATAATACGAACAAGCAATACGACATATTGCATCAGAGTTACCAAGCTCTTGTGCTTGAAAAAATAAGGAATCGGCGGCAGCGTAATTTACTTCACCACCCTGACCAGTTTCATGCATACATGCACGAAGATACATTGCATGAGAGTTTTTATTGGCAATTTCCTCATCAAAACACTCAATACAGCGTGAAAGCTCTTGTAGAGATAATTTCCCCTTATCGATGCGGGAACGTAGTAAGCGGGTAGCTCCTGTTTCACCCTGGAGGCTTGCTTGTAATATCTTTTCGAAGTTAATCATACTATTTCTCGTGAATTTTTAGGGCTTTAATGATGACCAATACCCTATGATAAACCTCCATCCTTAATAGACTCTTAAATAGAGTGGAAATGTGTAATTTTTCGTGATTTGTGGCTGTTTCCCTTGATTCCGCTTCGCTGCATCAAGGCTACATTGATATATATAGTAGCCTTGATGCAGCGAAGCGGAATCAAGGAAATCCCTTAGGCCAGATGGGGTAGGGCGCTATATTTGCTCTTCGGCTTCTTCTAACAATTGAATATCTTCCTCTTTGGTCAGGTCAACTTTTTCAATTTTGATGAATCGACTGGTGAGCTTCTTAGAGGATTTATGTACTTCTTCTACGTCTTGGTGGGCCATATGAATATGTTTTGCTAAATTATCTATTCTTTTTTGGAAACGCTCGAAGTCCCTGCCTAGTTGCACTAAATGCTCCTGAATAATATGTACTTGCTTACGGGTTGCAGCATCTTTTAAGACGGCGCGTGCAGTGTTGAGGACGGCGATTAACGTTGTAGGTGACACTAGCCATACGCGTAAGGTATGAGCAAAATCTATGACCTCAGGTAGTCGAGAATGAATTTCAGAAAAAATAGCTTCTGCGGGAATAAACATGACGGCGCCATCCGAGGTTTCGCCTTCGATAATATATTTGTCACTAATATCTTGAATATGTTTGCGGATATCAACGCGAAATTGTTGTTCAGCAATTTTACGATCTTGTGCAGGTAAGTTAATGTCTGTATAGCGACGATAGCTTTCCAGCGGAAATTTAGCATCAATCACAATATTGCCGGTGGGCTCAGGTAAAAATAAAATAGCATCGGCGCGTTTATCATTAGAGAGGGTATATTGCAATTGATAGCTTTGTTCTGGGAGTACATTTTTAATTAAATGATTTAATTGTACCTCGCCAAAAGCGCCCCGAGAGCGTTTGTCTGATAAAACCTCTTGTAAGCTGACAACATTCAAAGAAAGTTCGGTGATTTTTTTTTGCGCCTCATCGATTAACGCGAGTCTCTTAATAATATCGGTAAATGTAGCGTTAGTCTTTTCAAAACCATCCGCTAAACGTTTATCCACCTGCAAACTAATTTCTTTCAATCGTTGGTCGGTATCAGCGGTAAGTTTTTCCATTTTTTGAGTGATGCTTTCGCCGTGTTTATTCAGTGTCTCCGTAATTTGTAACCGAATATCACCCATGCCTTGCTGTAAACTTTCCTGTAATGTTTTTAGAGTATTGAGTTGATGCAGGTCAAATTGAGTACGTGTGTCCGATTGCTCTTTTTTCTGTTGCGTGACAAGTTGAATAAGCTGATCTCTGAGGTCCTTAAGGGTTTTATCGCGTTCATCTAAGCGTATGAGCAGTTGATCTATCCAGATTTGGTTATTGCCGATTTTTTTACTCAGGCGGCTAAAACAAAAGAGTAGGAGACTTACATTTAACATGCATAAGATTATGAATAGAATTGATATGATATTCATTATTGCTCCACTTGATTAATGAGTTCGTAAGAGGGGAAAACATGGTGAGACAATACCATATAACGGTCAATACCTCAGGCAAAAGCTTCAACGAGATAACACATATAGTAACAGATTTTGTCGCCAAAGCCGGAGTCAGCACAGGCATTTGCTCATTATATATGCAGCATACCAGCGCTTCCCTTGTATTATGCGAAAATGCAGACGAAGACGTCAAAAAAGATTTGGAAAATTTTTTTCAAAAGCTCGTACCTGAGGATATCCATCAATATCATCATAAAGCGGAAGGAAAAGATGATATGCCGGCGCATATTCGTACTGTGTTAACCAAGTGTGATCTTACTCTACCTATCGTGAAAGGTGAGTTAGGTTTGGGGACATGGCAAGGAATTTATATCTGGGAGCACAGGAATTCTGCATTTGAACGCCGTGTTGTCGTGACCATTATCGGAGAATGAGATGCACTTTTACCGAAGCTACTGATATTCTCTTCAGTATCATTATTTCTTATAATCTTGAGTAAACATCATCACCACAGGATCAGTCATGAATATCATTGAAAAAATTGCCAACGGCCTGTCACTGAAAGTCAATCAAGTCTCAGCTGCAGTCGACTTACTTGATGAAGGGGCCACCGTACCCTTTATTTCTCGATATCGTAAAGAAGCCACGCAGAATCTTTCAGATACTGACCTGCGAAATGTCGTGGAGCAATTAACGTACCTGCGCGAATTAAAAGATCGGCAGGAAACGATCTTGAAAAGTATTGCTGAACAAGAGAAATTGACTCCTGAGCTAGAAAAATTAATTCTTGCGGCAGATAATAAGGCGCGATTAGAAGATCTGTATCTACCTTTTAAACCAAAGCGTCGGACCAAGGCTCAAATAGCCAGAGAAGCTGGCTTAGAGCCGCTGGCAATGCAATTGTGGGAAACACCTGATTTATTACCTACTGAAATAGCCAGCCAATATATTAATGAAGAAAAAGAGGTCAAAGACAGTGATGCGGCTCTTGAAGGGGCACGCCAAATATTAATGGAAGTATGGGCTGAAAATCCTGAATTGACCCAATTATTACGCGAGTTCATATGGGAAAATGGCATCATTACGAGCGTTGTTAGTGAAGGCAAGGAAGAAGAAGGCCAAAAATTTTCTGATTACTTTGAATATAAAGAGGCAATTAAGCAAATTCCGTCACATCGGGCATTAGCTGTATTTCGGGGCAGGAAGGAGAAAATTCTGAAAGTTTCATTAGACATCCCAGAAACAAAAAAAAATCTTCCAGAAGAAACAATCGCCTCCTACTTCAACATTAAACATGAGCAACGCCCGGCAGATGCCTGGTTACTCGAAACTGTCCATTGGACATGGCAAATAAAACTCTTTACGCGTTTAGAATTGGATTTACTTAATCGTTTGCGTGAAAGCGCGGAGTTACAAGCAATTCATGTATTTGCGAATAATCTGAAAGATCTTTTGATGGCATCCCCCGCGGGCGCCAAGGTGACCATGGGGTTAGATCCTGGCTTTCGCACTGGGGTTAAACTTGCCATTATTGATAGTACTGGCAAATTACTTGCCTATAAAACAATCTTTCCACATCCACCAAAAAAGGATTGGGACGCTTCACTGGTGACATTGGCCAATCTTTGTCGCGACTATAAAGTTCAATTATTGAGTATTGGTAACGGCACCGCCTCACGAGAAACGGACAAACTCGCTAGTGATCTTATTAAAGCCAACAAAGATCTAGACCTCACAAAAATTGTTGTGTCTGAAGCGGGGGCCTCTGTCTATTCTGCCTCTAAAACAGGAGCAGAGGAATTTCCAGATTTAGACGTTACTTATCGCGGAGCGGTCTCTATTGCAAGAAGGTTACAAGATCCTTTGGCTGAATTAGTAAAGATAGATCCTAAATCTATTGGTGTGGGTCAGTATCAACATGACGTGAGTCAAACACAGTTAGCCAGAAATTTAGATGCCGTGGTGGAGGATTGTGTTAACGCTGTTGGTGTAGATGTTAATACGGCTTCTATTCCACTCTTGGGGCGTGTTTCGGGTTTAAATGAAGCGATCGCAAATCAAATTGTGCAATATCGCGACACTCATGGAGCATTTACTTCTCGAGAATTTCTCAAAAAAGTGCCACGGTTAGGCGACAAAACCTTTGAACAAGCCGCAGGGTTTTTGCGAATTATGAATGGCGAAAATCCCTTGGATGCTTCGGCTGTCCATCCCGAGGCCTATCCTGTCGTACAAAATATATTGCATAAAATGAATGCTACGATTAACGGCATCATGGGGAATACCTCGCTGTTAAAAGCATTGAATGCCTCTGAATATACCAATGATCAATTTGGTCTACCCACGGTGGTGGATATTATTAAAGAATTGGAAAAACCGGGTAGAGATCCCCGCCCCGAATTCAAGATGGCCATTTTTAAAGAGGGCGTAGAAAAAATCAGTGATCTGAAAGTGGGTATGGAATTACAAGGTGTGATTACTAATGTAACTCACTTTGGTGCATTTGTTGATATTGGTGTACATCAAGATGGATTGGTTCATAAATCGCAATTAGCCAACCGTTTTATCAATGATCCACGAGAAATTGTTCGAGTAGGGGATATTGTTGAAGTTACCGTGGTAGAGGTTGATGCATCGCGGAAGCGAATTAGTTTAACCATGGTCAAAATTAAAAATGAGGTTAAAGAGCCCAAAAAGAAGAAAATGGTAGACGTAACCAGGGATAACGATTCATTACTTGCCTTAGCGCTTGGAAAAGCATTACGGGGAGATTAGCCGGTTTATCTCATCAAGTGCTAAAATAAAAAGGATATGACAAGGAGGATTTATTTTGGGGTATAAAGTAGAACATTTTATAAAGGGTAAACGCACGCATGACAAGGAAGATCAGCCCCACGCATTATTGAACCCAGCAACCAATGAACATCAAGGCGAAGTGTATTATGCTTCGCCTAATTCGATTGAGTTAGCACTTGCCTCGGCAAAAGAAGCTTTTGCAACGTGGTCTCAAACTACCCTCGCTAAGCGATCACAAATCCTTTTTAAATATAAAACGCTCATTGAACAAAATCAAAATGAACTTGCTGCTTTAATCACACAAGAACACGGTAAAACGTTGGCAGATTCGATTGGATCGATTCAACGCGGTCTTTCCGTTGTGGAATATGCGTGTGGTATCGCAAGTCATTTGAAAGGAGATTTTGCAATTGATGCTAGCACCGGCATCGATTGTTACTCTTTACGCCAACCTCTCGGCGTTTGTGTTGGGATTACGCCTTTCAATTTTCCGGCAATGATACCGCTTTGGATGTTTCCCTTATCGATTGCATGCGGCAATACCTTTATTTTAAAGCCTTCCGAAAAAGATCCTTCCTGTGGATTGCGTTTAGCAGAATTAATGCATGAAGCAGGCCTACCTGATGGTGTTTTAAATGTTCTCCAGGGAGGCAGGGAAGTGGTGGATGCCTTACTTCACCATCCCGATATTAAAGCAGTTAGTTTCGTCGGGTCTTCTCCCATTGCAGAATACGTTTATAAAACGGCAACGTCACACCATAAACGTGTCCAAGCTTTTGGAGGAGCTAAAAACCATTGTATCGTCATGCCTGATGCAGATTTACAGGACAGTGTGAATTCCATTATGGGAGCGGCCTATGGTTCTGCTGGAGAACGCTGCATGGCTATCTCAGTTGTCTTAGCCGTGGGCGATGAAGTCGCAGATGCATTAATTACTCGCCTAAAAGAAAAAATATCACATCTATCTATCGGCCCTGGCACCAGTGATGTTGATATAGGTCCATTAGTGACTCAAGAACATTTACAAAAAGTAACGTCATACATTGACCTAGGGATAGAAGAGGGCGCAGAACTGGTAGTTGATGGACGTGATACCCACAAAAATCAATCTGGCAATTTTTTAGGGGCAAGTTTGTTTGATCGTGTTCAACCTTCCATGCGGATTTATCAGGAGGAGATCTTTGGTCCCGTGTTATCCGTAGTCCGGGTGCCTGATTTTTCTACTGCCATTGAATTAACCAATAGTCACCAATTTGGTAATGGCACTGCAATTTTTACTCGCGACCCTAATGTGGCGCGAACATTTGCAAAAGAGGCGCAAGTTGGCATGATTGGCATTAATATCCCCATTCCAGTGCCGGTGGCTCAATTTAGTTTTGGGGGATGGAAACGCTCATTGTTTGGGGACCTTCATATGCATGGACAAGAAGGTATTCAATTTTATACAAAATTGAAAACGATAACCTCCAAATGGCCAATCTCTAAAAGTGGAATTGCTGAATACAAAATGCCGACCTTAGATTAGGAAAGAACGATGGCGAATATTGGATTTATTGGATTGGGGCATATGGGAACACCCATGGTAGAAAATCTGTTGCAACATAAGCACACGGTGCGAGTGTTTGATCTTTCAGAGGAAGCAATGGCGAAGGCTGCTGCGTTGGGTGCATTACCGATGGGTTCCATTAAAGAATTGGTTTCTAACTCAACAATAATATTCACCATGTTACAAACTGGCGAACAAGTTGAGCAAGTAGCGCTGGGCGAAGAGGGCATTTTAACTATTTTGTCTAAAGAGGGGCTTTATATTGATTCCTCTTCTATCGATGTAGTGACCAGTCGAAAAATCCACGCGCTAGCAAAACAAAAAAAAATCGCGATGATTGATGCGCCTGTTTCAGGAGGAGTAGCAGGAGCCAAAGCCGCTACGTTAACATTCATGGTTGGGGGTGAAGAAGAAAATTTTTTACGTGCTCAAAGTTACTTAAATTGTTTAGGTAAAAAAATTATTTACGCTGGCCCTGCCGGGAATGGTCAAGCTGCAAAAATTTGTAATAATATGATCTTAGGTATTTCAATGATTGCCGTATCAGAAGGTTTTTTATTAGCAAAAAAACTCGGGCTCGATCCTAAAAAATTTTTTGATATTGCATCGAATGCATCTAGCCAATGTTGGTCAATGTCTCAGTATTGCCCTATGCCAGGCGTGTTAGATAATGTGCCTTCGAGTAATGAATTTACGCCGGGTTTTACCGCTTCCATGATGTTGAAAGATTTGAAATTGAGTCAAGAAGCGGCACAATATGCGGATGCGAGTACGCCCTTGGGTGCTGAGGCAACCGCATTGTATTCTTTGTTTGTAGAAGAAGGCGGTGCAAGCACAGATTTTTCAGGCATTATAAAAATGCTCGCTGGGGGTGAGGTGTAATTTTTCCCTCGATACAGGGAACCCGGATTTCGCTGCGCTTCATCCAGGCTACATGAGATTAGTTTTTCGCATCGAGAAAATGGAAACGCGGTTACATTTGTGCAAAGGCGTGTGAAAGATCTTTTTTCAAATCTTCGACTGATTCAATTCCAACAGATAGGCGAACAAAACTATCTTTGATACCGAGTATTTCTCGTTTATCTTTAGGTATAGAGGCGTGAGTCATGATCGCTGGGTGTTCAATTAAACTTTCTACTCCTCCTAAACTTTCGGCCAGCGCAAAAAGTTCACAGTGCTCTAAAAACGTAACAGTTTGTTTTAGATCTGCCTTTAATACTATTGAAATCATTCCGCCATACATTTCCATTTGGCGGGTAGCAAGTGAGTGTTGAGGATGAGAAGGAAGACCAGGGTAATACACTTTTTCAACTTTTGGATGTTGCGCTAACCAGCTTGCTAGTTCTAATGCATTTGAACAATGACGCTCCATCCTAATTGCCAGTGTTTTTAATCCTCTGAGCGCCAAAAAACTATCAAATGGACCTGCGATAGCGCCCACTGCATTTTGCAAATAAGCCAATTTTTCGGGCAGGTTAGGGTGGTCATTTACTACAATCACTCCGCCTACGATATCGGAATGCCCGTTCAAATATTTCGTTGCAGAATGCATTACAATATCAAAACCAAGTTCTAGTGGCCGTTGCAGGAGAGGGGTTGCAAAAGTATTGTCTGCCACTGAAATCAAATCATGTTTTTTTGCAATCTTCACAATTTCAGTAAGATCAATTAGCTTTAACATTGGATTAGTCGGCGTTTCTACCCAAATTAGTTTAGTCTCAGGAAGTATGGCCTGCTCTACCAGTTCTGGGTTGGTAAAATCGACAAAGGTAAACTTAATTCCCGCAGAATTTTTTTTGACGTTTTCAAATAGTCGATAGGTGCCCCCGTATAAATCATCACATGCTACAACGTGGTCCCCAGGAGATAACAACTCCATAATAGTTGCAACAGCGGCCATTCCGGATGCAAACGCTAAACCCAACGTTCCTGACTCTAAACTGGCTATGCAACGTTCATAAGCCAAGCGAGTAGGGTTCTTCGTTCTTGAATATTCAAAACCCTTATGTTTGCCAGGACTTTCTTGAACGTAAGTGGATGTTGCATAAATAGGTGTCATCACCGCACCCGTAGAAGGATCTGGTTGTTGACCTGCATGTATGACACGAGTGGCTATGTCTAGATCTGAATCATTTTTCACGTGTTTCCGTCTCCGCTTTAAGCAAAATTGTTTTCCTGCAACCATTTGTCATCGACAAACTTGGTCAGATAATTTCGAATTGAATCAGGTAAAATAACTAAGCATTTTTGGCCTGGTTTAAGATTTTTTGCCGCTTGCAGCGCTGCCCACACCGCCGTTCCGGAGGAGCCACCGACCAGTAATCCTTCTTCTTTAATAAGGCGCCTAGCGATGGTAAAAGAATTTTTATCATTCACTTTGACGTATTCATCCACTAAATCATTTTCAAGCACATCGGGGAAGAAATCGTAACCAATTCCCTCAACCATGTACGACTTCACTTCTGTGCCACCCCCTAATATAGATCCAAAGGGATCAGCGCCCACTACTTTAAGATGCGGCATAGTTTGCTTGAGCCGACGGGCAAGACCGGTGATTGTTCCGCCTGTTCCCACGCCAGCCACTAACATGTCAAAGTCACCTAAATCATCGATTATTTCTTGTGCAGTAAACTTAAAGTGGGCTTCAGGATTTGCTGGATTAGCATATTGATCCAAAATATACGCTTTGGGAATTTCATCTCGTAATCGCTTTGCTAAAGAAATATGGCTATCTGGCGCATCGGAAGCAACTTCGGTAGGCGTTCGATAAATTTTTGCGCCCAGCGCTTCTAGAACAACTTGTTTTTCATGACTCATTTTTTCAGGCATGGTAATGATTACGTTATAACCTTTTACAGCTCCGGCGAGTGCTATTCCAATACCCGTATTTCCCGAGGTAGGTTCAATCAATGTGTCTCCTGGACGAATTTTCCCCGCCTTTTCAGCTTGCTCTACCATGTAATAGCCAATTCGATCTTTAACCGAGCCACCTGGGTTTAAAAATTCGCATTTTACATACAAATCACAATCCAGTTCTTTTCCAACGCGATGAAGAGGTAAAATCGGTGTCTTACCGATGGCTTGCAGAATATTATCAATAATCATGTAGACTCCTGTAAAAAGAGGGATCCTAATTTAAATAAGAAAAGGGGGTATTATAGGTTACCTATAGAAGGCTGTCATCTGAGGATAATGAATCGTGTGGAATTATTATAAACTCAAGACCGGTGATGTTAGGCGGCCTTTTCCTGTTTAGCGAGCATTTCTTCATATTTTTTATGCATCTGTTCCGGCATCCCAGCCCCTTCATTTTTCGTATATTCAGTGGAGCCCACCTTATCGTAGAGAACATTTTTGCAATCAATCAGTCGATTAATAATGGGACCTCGATTGTTCATAAAATAGGCGTCATGCCAAAGGCGCACTGTTTCTCCCTTACTGCCAATGAGTAAATTGTCTTTATTATCCAATGTTATTTGCTCAACTTCGGGATAGTAAATATAGGTGAGTACTTTTTCGATATCTAATTTCAAAATTTTATTAGTGTCATTAAGGTAACGAATAAATCCTTCTAATAGATCCGTCATTTCCTTCACCTTACTGACCTCATCTATATTGTTCTTTTCGATACGCGCCAATTGCCGAGAAATATAATTTATTATTTTCTTTTGAGGAGGGTAGAGCCCATAGCGAGGCTTGGTATGCTTAGTATTAATAGCTTTCACAAGTTCGTTTATTTTATAAGGTGTGAGCATGGCATGTCTCCTGTTTGATTAATGCCAAAGAATTAATACTGGAGCTGCGCAAATACACTTAAACTATAGTCTAAATTTATTAAACAATGCGGGGTAATTAGTTAAAATTGGCAATTAATGACCCTTGGCTACCGGGATTTACCCACTTGGCCGTCGTAGTATTTATTAGCAGTATCCAGCAGAATTGACCGTCGTACCGCGATTTACGCGCGAGTATCCATGAAAGTAGGCGTTATAAACAAAAAACGATATACTCTATACGTTTTTTCAAAAAATCAAAGTGGATCTCAGTTGTACGTAAGTTACAATTTTCTGAAATTGCAAAGGAGAAAAAAATGCACAAGTATAAAGAAGAAATGCTTCCTCTAGAGCTGCAGGATGAAGGTGAAACGCTTCCGCAGAATGAAAATGAAATGCTTCCTCCAGAGGTGCTCTATTACATTTTAAGTTTTTTAAAGAAGCCAGAGATTCTATTAGCTAGGAGCGTAAACAGAACTTGGTATCATCTTATACAAGAGAGCCCTGTTTTATTTGTCCCTCTAGTTGATGGACATATTAAAAATATTTTAAAAAGAAGATGTCCTGATAAAGAAATACCTGACTATCCTCAAGATGCATATACAGTAGCGGCAATCGCGAAGGCATTAAATTCTTCTCCAAATCCACAAACTTCTCGAGCTCTAATCACAGTTAAAAACCAACTATCGCCACACAATTTATTGAATATATTACAGCGATCAGGAGAATCTTTTTGGGATGCCTTTTCACCTCACTATGATGGACAGCCTATTTTTGGACGACCTTCACTCACTAAAGTAGCACTTGCGTTTTTAGGAGTCTGTTGGTTTCTGGGAACAGTGGGAACAATGGCTTATTTATTCGCTGATGGACAAATGAGTTATCGCGAGGCTTTACAAGGAACCGCTTCTAGAATGGCGACTTCCTTTTACAACACGCATAAGTACACTGCGGTCCTAACATTATTATTCTGGTTTAGTTATAAATTATATTCCAAATATTTAGAGTCTAACGCTATAGATCAAGAGCAGGTGCTTGATCAAGTAGCTCAGGCTCGAGAAGTTTCTATTAATGTTGACACCTTTTTCGTTTCCGCTCCGGCTACATTATTAAGCATGAGCTGGAAGCGTGAGAACGTATTGGATTCTCAAATCATGAAAATTCCTTCGGCTGATTTGGAGAATAACGATGATCATCAAGAGAATAATCATTGGCAAAAAAAGATTAATTAGGGCAGGGCTTTCCTTTCTTTAAAGATTTCTTTATGGCAATTTTCAAAAGCTTACTTTTATTTGCAGCGACACTGACGTTAGCAGTATCTCCCACATACTCAGCGTCCAAAATTTTACCTAATGGTACGAGTAATCATTTTGCTAAAGTTAATGGTATTAGACTTCATTATATTGAAATGGGAAAAGGTCCTTTAGTTATTTTGTTGCATGGGTGGCCAGAAACTTCATTCGCATGGAACAAAACGATGGGTGTGTTATCCAACAAATACAGAGTTGTTGCTCCAGATTTGCGAGGGCTCGGTCTCTCTGAACGCACACAAAATGGGTACGATAAAAAAACAATTGCTACCGATATCAAGGCTCTTATTGAATATTTGGGAGAAAAACAAGCGTATATCATTGGCCACGATATGGGCGGAAAAGCAGCTTACGTAATGGCATATCTTTATCCTCAATCTGTAACAAAACTTGTGTTAGTCGACTGTCTTATCCCTGGAACAGAAAATGCTGATGCTCTTCATAATGGTGCATGGCATTACGGATTTCATATGACACCTGAAATACCCGAAATGCTAACGCGAGGACGTGAAAAAGAATACATTCGCGCCCAAATTAAAGCCTGGTCATTATTAGCGACACTGCCATTGATGAATATGCAAGACAATATTCAACAAAAGGAGGCATGACTGCTGGGTTCAATTATTACCGTGCACTCAAAGAAGATGCAGCACTCGTTAGAACTTTCCACAGCAGAAAATTGTCAATGCCTGTCTTAACAATTAGTGGTCGCCATAGCGTTGGAGATAAATTGCCAAAAGCCTTAGAGAATGAAACAACCTCTCTAAAAAGTATAATTGTTGAAGATAGTGGTCATTTTGTGGCTGAAGAAGCTCCAGAGATATTCAATTCTTCAGTAATTAAATTTCTAGAAAATGAAAATAACACATAAATTGTGTAGGTTTTGAAATTGTATATAGCGAACAATTCAGCACTTCAACTAGGTGGGGCTAATTTATCAGAAGAACCAATAAAAGCCCCCTTATCATATAGTTCCAGTAAGAAAAATTACTGGAAATAGCAGAGGATGGGTCTTGTGTGACAGTCGCTTCAGGTTGACCGCCCTCTACTCCACCCGTAAATACTCTTTTGTGGCCGCAGCTATTTCTATAAAGGCGTCAAATTAATTATGAAGCATGCTTCTGTTGTTTGTAACACACTCTAATAGATCAATTCCTATAGGACCAAAAAGCGGATGCTTGACTAAATCCTCAATATCAAGCTGATAGTTATCTTTAATTAATTCCCGATCAGCATAGATTGCTGTAAAAATGTCTTGTGTATTCTTGCCCATTCCTTTATTGATACCTAACGCATTTGTTTTGAAACATTCAATAAACCATTTATCAGGATCAACATTTTTATTAGGTTCGCCCCTCATGAGCTGGGTCACTTGATCCATTAGTGCAAACAAGCCCATATACTCCGAATCGCCACTTGTAACCTGATTGATATCAATGTTTAGATGTTGCATCACTTTGGGCAGTAAATATTCAAATATAAATTGATGTTGGTTCTTACGCACAAAGTTTGCTAAATAGAGATGCCCTGCAATATCGTGCAATAAAGAAACTACCGGACCACTTCGATAATTATGAATGGTGGGTGGATTAGAAGCCACATAAGGTGAATATAAGCTAACCGGCTGCAGACCTTGCTGTTTCAATTTGAATGAAGTATCAAAACCAATGCTGCCGAAAAAAGGTGCGCATCTTAATCCATTGTCAGGATTTAAAGTAGAAGTTAAAATATTCAACAAAGACGCAGATGGAAAATAATAAAACGCACTATCCTCAGCAATAAGTGAGGTATCACTAGCAAAGCCATTCATCAAAAACAGTACTTGGTCTGGTGGAGTAAATTCATTTATTTTAAATTCAGCAAACTTTTTTATTTTAATCACAAGCTGGCCTAAATCATTCAACTGCTCTATATCATTGTTGAATTTTGCTTCGTTTACATGGGTATTAAAATGTCTGGCAAAATGTATATTTAATCGTCTAATAAATACTTCTCTCACCTCGTTATCATTAACAGACACCGCTGCGACCTCTGCATCTCTTTTTACATCGAGGTCTTCATCCCTCAAAAACTGTTTATTTGTGAACTGCATTAATGCGATTAGAAAAATATTCACAGTAAAAAAATCATCGAAAGCAATTTCTTTTTTAGAGAATAAATAAATCAAATATAATTGGCATTCAGGATCGGAAAATAATGGATCTGTTAAATTAACTGCACTAATCTTTTCTTTTAAGGAATTTATTTTTATTTGATATTGGGGAGAGGACTCATATTCGATCAATTTTGCTGGGATTATTTTATTCTTTTTAACGAATTGCATTACCGAATCATAGTCATGGGTATAACGAATATGACTAGTTAATTTCTTATTTTCTACTGGCTTAAACATGGAATCTCTTTACAAATAGTAGGTTATATGAAAAATGGAGACTGTATCTATCACTGAACGATGGCACAAATTTTGTCATGTCCAAAGAATATGATTACTTTACCTCAATAAACTTAAAGAACTCTTATGAGGCTTGAATTTCCCTGGATTTCGCTACGCTACATCCAGGCTACTTTGAGGGTATTGTAGCCTTGATGACACGAAGTAGAATCAAGGACTTATTCAGTTAAGAGGAGTTAAATGTACGTTGCCCCCAGGTTGACCGCTAAGAGCGCGAAAGTGAGGGGAATTCTTCGTAGAGTATGCGAGTGTCTCCATCCGTCAGTAAAACTTCATGATTGCCTTTTGGTGTTAGATGACGGGCAAGAATAGCGTGGATTCCAGCGTCATTCAGTGGTCTTACTTGGTAAGTGGCGCCATTATCACTATAAATTACAATATATAAATAACCCCATATTGGTTCCTGACTATCGATTTCACCATCATGATTATTGTCATAATACATGATGTCGAAGGGCTTAGAGTAATAGCTACTTAATTCTGGATGTGCGGGGATAAATTCATTAACAAAATTATTTTCATCGAGAACGAGTAATATATCATTGCCCTTAGCCACACTTTTAATGCTGAAATCATGGCTAGCATCCATATCTATGACGCCCAATAATTTTAGATTCGAGGGCAAAGGAGACAGTAAGATAGTTGGGTTAACCCACCGATATAAAGAACTTAGAGCAAGAATAACGATAAGAGCACCAATTGTGAGCACCAACGCTCGCATTTTCACATCCTTGAGATATTTCTATAAAAACGTTTAGGAATAGGAATTGAAGGATGACTTTGTATAGAGCAAATTACAAAATCGGCCACTTGGGACAGCAGAATGCGTGTGGCCTTATTTGCAGCAAGAACCCCACCATAAGGATTATTTTGGGGAGCAATCACGACTACTTCAAACACTCTCTCAGCAATGGCTTGATGACAGTTATTGTCGACTAAAACCGCGTGCATAATCATGCGCACCTTACTTGGACAGCAAAAAAATTCATGCTGCAGCTTTATGAGTCGAGTATCTAATCTAAATTGCGATTCGCCAGTAAAGGGGGCATTAACCACTGCTTTGAAAAAACAAGTATTACGCATGCTTTGAGAAATTAATGTGGTGAGCATTTCATTAGGAGGCGCAACCCAACGATTTCGACTGTACGCTTTAAGTTGATACGGGCACTGTAAATAAATTATTTGATCCGTATCATAACCTGGCTGGGCGGTAGGTTCTGCAACGAATAATGTGTAGCAGGAATTACACGCATGAGGGTTAATACATATACTATTAAGTGCATATCTATTATTGTTAACGTTAACTGCACAGCCCTGGAGTAAAAACAATAAGAAAAAAATGAACCACCCTGCTCTTCCCTTCATATTATTCTCCTGGACCAGGCGGAAGTGGTTGAGTACCTCGGACAATCACCGAAGGATTTTGTTTCATTTGTGAGGTAATGCCTTTGACATTGTTGAGCGTTTTCTTTAATGAATTTGCTGCTTGATAAACTTCAGGCAGAGTTTGTTCTGTTAAGCTTCTAAGGGCGACATCAAAATTTCTAATGGATCCTTCGCTGCTTTGGAGTGTCGCTTTAACTTGATCACTTGCAGCAGTGAGACTAACCGTGGCGCCTCTAATTTTGAGCATAGCATCGGGAAATTGACTACTAGCGAGCGATGTTTTTTCTAAAATATTTTGTATTGAGGCTAATGCTTTGGGATTAAACACCTGTTGAAAAGTAGCACTAATACCTTTAAAGCCTTCACTCATTCCCCTTAAACCCGTGGTGACTTCGCGCAGTGCTTCATTAAGTTGCACTAGCAATGAAGCTTCAGAAGGGATTACGGGATAAGGCTCAGAAGGAGCTTTTTCTAAAGGAGCTGCATTCGGGGTCTTAGCCTTTAGCCCCACATAAGTACCGCCAGTAATACCTTGAGACATTAA
This sequence comes from Gammaproteobacteria bacterium, assembly GCA_013697705.1. Classification (NCBI taxonomy): domain Bacteria; kingdom Pseudomonadati; phylum Pseudomonadota; class Gammaproteobacteria; species Gammaproteobacteria bacterium. The sequence continues at coordinate 103,771 of JACCWJ010000002.1, forward strand.
AGTAGCTGTGGTGCTTTGAGTGATAGGTGTGTTTTCGTCTATTTTAACGAGCAATTTGACTTCTTGAGGGTCCTTAGGGTCAATCTGAATAGTGTCGACATACCCGACATCCACTCCGTTGAATTTCACCGGCGCTTTATTGGTCAATCCTGCCACCGATTCTTTCATATAAATCAGATAAAGATTGTATTTCTTAGAATGTTCCGTCGATAACCAAAAAACAATCACAGCCAAGACCATCGATAATACGACGACGAATATTCCTACTGCAGTGTAATTGACTTTTGGATCCAATGACTACTCCTTTACAGGCTTTGAAGTTTCAGATTCATGCGTACGTTCTGCTCTTTGTCCGCTAAAGTATTCTTTAATACTGGGATGACTTTCTTTTACCAGCTTATCGATAGGTAAGGTAGCAAGAATTTGTCCTTCGCCTAAAAAAGCCACACGATCAGTGACTCTCCATAAAGTATCTAAATCGTGGGTGACTACTATGATAGTCAAATTTAGCGCTTTACGTAAGTCTAAGATTAACTGATCTAACGCTTGAGCGCTATGAGGATCAAGGCCAGAACCAGGCTCATCTAATAAAAGTAGTTCTGGGTCTAATGCAATTGCCCGCGCAAGCGCTGCTCTTTTCGCCATCCCACCGCTTAATTCAGACGGATATTTATTGCCCGCATCCAGAGGTAAGCCTGCCAACGCTATTTTAAGATAGGCAATTTCTTTTTGTAACGTTAGAGGTAGATCTGTTTGAGTGCGCAGTGGAAACAACACATTTTCAAGAACAGTAAGCGAGCTAAATAAGGCATTTTGTTGGAACATAACTCCCCAACGTCGCTGAATGTCGATCGCCTTTTTTTCAGTAATGCGTGTGATGTCTTTACCAAAAATTCTAATAGAGCCTTTACTTACGTTATCGAGCATTAAGATACTTCTAAGTAACGTGGTTTTACCGCAACCGCTCTGCCCCACTATGCCAAAAATCTCATCCTTATAAATATCGACATTGATATCTTTCAGAATATCTTGGTGGTTTACTCTTAACGTGACATCACTTACTTTGATGATTACTTCTTTGTCGTGTTGCGTGGGTTTTATCATAAGCTTCCGCTAAATATTTAACTTGCTGTAGACGATGGAAAAAATAGCGTCTGCAATAATAATTAGAAAGATGGCCTGAACCACGCTTTTGGTGGTTTGAATACCTACACTATCAGCCGTCGTTGACACGTTGAGTCCCTGAAAACAACCCACCATTGAAATAATTAATGCAAACACGGGGGCTTTACTTAGTCCGACCAACAATGTGTTTACATCTACTACATCTCTAAAACGACTTAAAAAATCTCCATATTGGGTGCCAAAAAAAGCCTTGGTCATTATCATGCCACCCATCACTCCAAAAATATCGGCCCAGAGGATTAATAAAGGAAAGGCGACCAGGGAGGCGACGACACGGGGAATAACGAGAATGTCAAAGGGGGAAAAGCCCATGGTTTTGAGCGCATCGATCTCTTGATTTATTTTCATCGTTCCGAGCTGTGCTGTAATGGCAGAACTAGTCCTGCCCGCTCCAATTATTGCTGTAATCAAGGGCCCAAATTCTCTTAGTACAGCTTGCCCGAGCAAGTTGACAATATAGGCATTGGCCCCATAGGTTTCTAATTGAACACCCAATTGATAAGCAAGTACCACTCCTATCAAAAATGACAACAAAGCGATGATGGGAAGTGCCCGGTAACCCATTTCATTAATGGAATTGAGGAAGGATCGCCACTGCAACTCACTGAAGTGTCGGATGGAATGAAAGAACATTATGGCAAATTGGCCCAGAAAGGCTAAATATGCATTAATCTGGACTATTTTCTTTATCGTTTCTCTGCCAATGGAGGTAAAAACGCTTTCAGGAGGGGGCGTTTTAGGAATATGCGATAAGCTTTCTTCCTTGCCAGCAATTAATTGGAGTAAGGCCTGATGTTCATTGTTAAACCCAACCATGTTAGGAGTAAGCCATTTTTTGCTTATTCGGTTGATTAATTTTTGTAAGGTGATAGCGCCTGCTGTATCAAGACGACCTAGCTGTGATGCATCTAATGTAAGTTCTCGGCCAGAGATGCGGCGTATTCTTTTAGATTTTTTCTGTATCAAATTTATATGGTGTTTAGTCCAATCACCTTTAATGTAAAGGTGATTGTCTTCTAATTTTATATCTGCTGGCTTTAGGGGATGTATGTACGCCCTATCCATGTCTACCACTCCTCTCGTGGTGTAGTGACACCCTCTACAAATTGCTTAATCTTTACCCGACCATTAATGAATTGAATAGATATCTTGCCGTTTCTATTTTCCCAGTAGGTACTGGTGCCAGTTGAGTCTCCTAAGCTGAGAGTGGCGCTAGTACTGGGTTCACCCAGAATGGCGACAACCTCTGGATAGGTCATGCCACTTTCGATGAGATCGAAATTTTTTTTATTGATACTTGATGTGCAGGAGACAAGCACTAAGGCAAGGACTAGGGTAACGAGTAGCTTGGTAATCCTATTCATAAGTATCCATCTTTAATTAAAAACCCACCCCTTTCTTTCCAGGATGTCAAAAATGAGTGGTGAGAGGGTAATAATATGTGGGTCAGTATACCCAATTTGGCAGTTGCTGTTCTATAGTTTTAAGCTGCTGGCGCAACGCTTTGTAGTCTGGGATTATTCTTGCCACTTCCTTCCAAAAAAGAGCAGAATGATCAAAAACGATGGTGTGAACGAGTTCATGCACTATGACATACCGAGTTATTTCAAAGGGCAAGAGTAACAATTTACAATTGAGACTAATATTTTTAGCTTTAGAACAACTGCCCCAACGAGAAGTTTGATATCTTACTTTTGCAAGATTATAGGGAAGTCCAATTTTTTGACTACATTCTTCGAGCATGGATAATAAATGTCGCGTTGCTTTAGTACGTAGCCATTTTTTTAATAAAGGGATGGTTGCCTCAATCGGACCTTTAAGTCGTATTCTTTTTTGTTGCTCATCACAACCGATAATTGCACGGCACCCCATTTCTGGCGAGTAGTCAATTGTCCAGGTTTCATTGATACTGCAAAGAAATACTGTTTCTGGCACCGTGATTAAGTTATTTTTTGACTGTAATAAGTGTAGATGCTTCTGTACCCAATTAAACTTAGAATTTAAAAACTCTATTGCTCTTTTCTGGCTTTCCCTTTTAGGGATAACAATAACTAATCCCTTACTTGAAGAAATACGTAGAGAAATCCGTTTACTATTTAAACTCTTTTTAATTGTATAAGGCGGAGGCCAATCAGGCATCAAGCTTTTCATCCACAACTACTTTTTCGATAATGATATCTTCAACAGGAACATTTTCATGGCCAGACTTGGTCGTTGTTGCAACTTGTGCCATTTTGTCAACTATATCTAGACCTTTCACAACTTTTGCGAACACACAGTATCCCCACCCTTGTGGAGTTTCAGAGGTGTAATCTAAAAAGTGGTTATCTTTTAAGTTAATAAAAAATTGAGATGTCGCAGAATGAGGGTCGCCGGTTCTCGCCATCGCTACCGTACCGCGATGATTTTTTATGCCCTTTTTTGCTTCGTTACTAATGGGAGCTCGGGTCTTTTTCTGGGTCATACCGTTCTCAAAGCCCCCACCTTGAACAACAAACCCGGGAATGACTCGATGCATAATTGTGTTATTATAATGCCCTGCTTCGGCATATTTTTTAAAATTTGCACTTGTATCTGGGGTGTTTTCGTTATCGAGTTCTAACTCAATAGTGCCTAAATTTGTTATTAAAGTAATCATACTTTCTTCCTTAATGTCGTGATCTTGAATCAGGTAAGCTGCAGAGCTGTCTTCCCGCGGCTTTTAGCGAGATTCAGCAAGGTGCCATTTTAAATTTATATTAGACATAGTCAACTAATGTGATGGAGAGGACTATCAAACACTTCTTAGCAACTGTGACGGCACAAGATCTCGTACTGACGGCGAATCGCCGTCTCGCTGTTTATCTCCAAAAAAAGTATGACCAATATCAAATTGACCTCGGAAATTCAGCGTGGGAAACACTACCAATAATGCCTTTGGTCACCTGGATAGAGTCAACTTGGCATCAATTTAGTGATGATTCACGCATGCAATTATCCGACTTTCAAGAACAAGTTCTGTGGGAGTCAATTGTAACTGAATCACCCGCAAGCCAGGATTTACTCAATGTTTCAGCAACCGCGCGAGTCGCAAAAGACACGTGGCGTTTATTGATCTATTGGTTAGTAGATTTAGCTGAAGTTGATTCAAGGGCAGAAGATATTCAAGTATTCAAAACCTGGGTTAAGGCATTCCAGCAAAAATGTGCAGCAGCCAATTGCGTTACCCGAGCAACTATTTTTCAATTATTTGTTAAGACATTACAAGAAAACAATGTGTTTTTTCCCTTACCCACAAAAATTTATTTTATCGGCTTTGATGAAATATCTCCGATTATAATGCACCTCCAGAAAACCCTGCAAAATTTAGTTGCCATAGAAAATTTTCAATTTTCTCCTAAAACAGCAGAACCTAGGCGTCTTCATTTTTTAGAGTCGCAAGAAGAATTGCAAGCAATGGCCCGCTGGGCTTATAAAGAATTAAAGCAGCATCCAGAGATGACTATTGGCTGCGTGATTCCCAATCTAACGGAGAAAAGAAATCAGGTTATCCGCATTTTTCAGGATGTTTTTTACGCAGAAGAGTTACACCATCATTTTCCACAACCTCCCTTTAATATTTCAGCTGCCAATCGATTAGACCAGTATTCACTTATCCAAATGGTATTCACAATTTTAGCGCTAAATTATTCCGAGGTTAATCTTGAAGATATAAGTGCTTTGTTGCGCAGTCCATTCATTATTGGCGCAGAAAGTGAGTTAAATGCCAGAGCAAAATTGGATGCACGACTTCGATCTTTTGGTGAGAAAAAAATAACACTAGCACATCTTACATCCAGCAATTTGTTAGATCGCACTCCAGTGCTACAGAAATGTCTTGCGGTGATAACCAAAATACTGGTCCCGGCGAACCAAGTAATGTCTGTGCCAAGCTGGTGCCAAATTTTCGTGCAACAACTTAGCGCTCTGGGGTGGCCCGGAGATCGGAGTCTAAACAGTACGGAATTTCAATTAATCGAACGCTTCAAAAAATTGTTGGATGAATTTATTGCACTAGACAAATTTGTTGCTGATCTCTCATTTAGCGACACACTCAAAATGCTACAACAGTTAACTAAAGCTACTTTATTTCAGCCGAAAAGTGCGGATTTACCCATACAAATTTTAGGGGTGTTAGAAGCAAGCGGTATTGCTTTCGACCATTTATGGATTGCAGGGCTAGATAATGAAACATGGCCGGCCCCTGCTTCGCCGAACCCATTCATTCCTGTCGAGGTGCAAAGGCGCTATGAAATGCCTCACTCCTCCTCTGAACGCGAACTTCAATTCAGCTTAGGTGTGACTAAACGATTCATACAAAATGCTGACACAATAATTTTTAGTCATCATGAATTCGATGGCGATAGACCGCTCAAAGTAAGTCCTTTAATAGAAAATCTGCCTCTCACAAATTATGCTGTTACGCCATTTTACTCTATTGAAAAAAAAATCTTTGCCACTAAAAAATTAGAATATTTTAATGATGACATGGGGCCAGCAATAACGAATACATTTGTCGCTGGAGGAAGCTCAATTTTTCAAGCACAAGCAGCCTGTCCTTTCCAAGCTTTTGCAAAGTTTCGTTTACATGCAAGGCCACTAGATGATTTGCAAATGGGGCTTGCTGCTCATGAGCGTGGCTCTATCGTTCATGACATCTTGGCGCATCTTTGGAACAAAATTAAAACTCACGAAACGCTTTGCTCCTTAGAAGACAGCGCTTTGAATGCAATTATTGTTGAAACTGTAGAGATAGCTCTGGCTAAAGCACGCAAGAAAAAACCTTTTACGCTTAAAAATGGTTTACTGACACTGGAAAAAAAGCGCTTACAAAAACTACTTTTTAAATGGTTAGCTATTGAAAAACTTAGGCAGCCATTTGAGGTTGTCAGTTGTGAACAACAACAAGTTGCGCATCTTGGTTCTTTAGAGCTTCAAGTTCAAATTGATCGTATTGATCGCTTGCTAGATGGATCTCATTTAATTATTGATTACAAAACAGGCCGACCCTCTCTACTTGATTGGTTTACCCAAAGACCTGATGAACCCCAGTTACCACTCTATTCTGTTCTCTCAGATCAAGTCATTTCTGGAGTTTTATTTGCACTAGTGCGTTTAGATGAAATGAGCTTTAGAGGCCTTACAGCGCATAATGATATTGTTCCAGGAGCAATCACCATTGACCGACTCAAAGACCATGAGTTTCAAAACTTTACTGGCTTAATGGAATATTGGAAAACCAATCTCTATCAACTTGCCGATGATTTCTGTCATGGCAATGCACAAGTCTCCCCTAAAATCCCCAGCACTTGTCAGTATTGTCATTTCCAAGAGCTTTGCAGAGTAAACGATAGACAATCGCATCATTCTAGGAAAAAAATATGACAGCGGTGAAAGATATTAAGCAGAGGGCATCTGCATTAGATGGTTCTCACTCTTTTATTATTCAAGCGCCTGCGGGGTCAGGAAAAACTGAATTACTAACACAACGATTTTTAGTGCTTTTAGCCGCTGTTAGAAATGTGCCAGAAGAAGTTGTTGCTATCACGTTTACTCGAAAAGCGGCGACTGAAATGCGTGCGAGAGTTTTAGAAGCCTTACAAAATGCACACCAAAACAGTCCCCCAGAAAAAGCACATGCATTGCAAACCTGGCAATTGGCTCGCCTTGTATTGGAGCGCGACAAATCAGCACACTGGAATCTTCTGCAAAATCCGAATCGATTACGTATTACTACCATTGATGCCTTGTGTGCCCGCATCGCAAAATCAGCACCTATCGTTTCCCATTTTGGGACAGTGCCGCAGGTAGTAGAGGATGCTGGGCCATTATATAAAGAAGCGGTCCATTCGTTACTCGCCTCGTTAGATGAGTTAAGTCCCTATACTGACTCTCTAGTGGAATTATTATTGCACCTCGATAACAATTATCTGCTTGCAGAAAATATGTTTATGGCAATGTTAAGTCGCCGTGATCAATGGCTGCCGTATATTATGCAGCATCGCAATGTAAGTGACTCACGACAGGTGTTAGAAACAAGTTTGCAAAATATTATTTTAGATAGTTTGCAGGTAGCACTAAAACATTTTTCTGAGGAAGAGAAGCAAGAACTTGTAATCCTTAGCTCTTTTGCAGCAAAAATGATCAGCGATGTCGAAAAAAAATCAGCCATCCGCTCGTGCGAAAATTTGCGCCATTTCCCTGAAGTGAAACTTGAGCATTTAGAGAAATGGCTAGGTATAGCACAGCTATTACTAACCGGTGCATTTGAATGGCGGCGCGCAGTAAACAAAAACTGTGGCTTTCCAGCCGCTAACAATGCGCTGAATGCTGAAGAAGAATTACTCTTTAAACATATGAAGGAGCGTATTACACGTCTACTTAACCGCTTTAGTGAAAATGATGCATTGCGTCTAGCGCTCAAGAATATTTTACTGCTGCCGCCACCCTGCTATTCTGCAAATCAGTGGCAGATTGTAAGTTCGCTAACCCAGCTGCTGCCAGTGCTGGCAGCGCATTTAAATGTTGTCTTTCAAGAACGCAACGTCACAGATTTTATTGCTATTGCACAAGGCGCTATTCATGCACTCGGCGACCCCGAAAATCCGAGTGATTTAGCTCTAAATCTTGATTATCAAATTCAACATTTGTTAGTGGATGAATTTCAAGATACCTCAGTTACTCAATACCGCTTACTTGAATTACTTACAGCCGGCTGGCAGAAAGGAGACGGACGAACCTTATTTTTGGTAGGTGATCCTATGCAATCTATCTACCGTTTTCGTGAAGCCGAAGTGGGTATTTTTCTTCGAGTGAAGCAAAATGGCATTGGCTCAATCCAATTAATCCCCTTGACGTTAGAAGTAAACTTTAGATCGGAAGCAAATATAATCGAGTGGTTCAATAACACATTTGCTGCAATTTTTCCTAAGGAGGAAAACAGTGAGCTGGGCGCAATTTCCTTTGCTGCAGCTACCGCTTTTGACAACTTACAGACGAGTGCAGAAGTCTGCATTCATCCCTTACTAGATCCTTTGGATACTGACGAAGCAACTCTAATTGTTGATGTAATTAAACGCGAGCAGAATCAGGACGCGGAAAAAACTATTGCGATTTTAGTTCGATCGCGAAGCCATCTTCACACTATTATTCCGACCTTAAAAAATGCCAATGTAAATTTTCACGCGGTGGAAATTGAAAAATTAATTCACTCTACCGCAGTTCAAGATTTATTTGCTTTAACGCGTGCATTGTCGCATATGGCCGACAGAATTGCCTGGTTAGCTATTTTGAGAGCACCTTGGTGTGGGCTGGGTTTAGAAGATTTGTACATTATTGCAAATCACAATAAGGAGGCCACGCTATGGCAAACGCTACAAGAATATTCTCAATTAGTCGCACTCAGCGCTGACGGACGACAACGGATATTACGAGTGATACCGATCTTGCAGCATGCAATTAATGAACGATCACGTGATAATCTGCGTGCTTGGGTGGCTTATACCTGGTATGAACTTGGAGGACCCGCGTGCCTCGAAGAACAACATGAATTATTCAATACCGAAGCTTATTTCAATTTATTAGAACATTTTGCAGATGACTCTATAATCGATTTTAAAAAATTGGAACAAAAGCTGGAGCGCGCCTATGGGCAGAGCGCTTCTGCAGATGCAAAAGTTCATCTGATGACGATACATAAAGCGAAAGGATTGGAATTTGATGTCGTAATACTACCTGCGTTAGAAAGAAGGCCTGCCTTAGATGAAAGCCGATTATTGATCTGGCTAGAACGGCAAAATAATAGAGGACTAATGGACTTAGTGCTAGCGCCTATCAAATCGTTAGAAGAACAGTTCGATCCCATCTATCGCTATGTGCGTAATCATAATACCTTAAAAAATCAGTATGAAGTCACGAGGCTTTTATATGTAGCCGCTACGCGCACTAAAACAAAGCTACATTTAATCGGCAGTCTCTATAAAAATGATAAAGATGAATTTAAAGCTCCCTCATCTGGAAGTTTTTTACATCTGCTTTGGCCAACGTTACAGGCGACTTTTGATCAAGCAGTAGTGCCCACTCCCTTACTTGAACCCACGTTAGAAATGGAAGCTCCATTACTTTTAAAACGATTGACCTTAGAGTGGCAGTTACCTGATTTATTGCCCACCGTTAAGCCTGACAATATTTATATTTCAAATAATCAATTCAGCTGGTCAGCCCCTTTTCTAAATCATATCGGAACCGTTGTGCATCAATTCCTGCAAAAAATTGCCGCAAATGTAACGCTTGATTTAGAAAAAATTGAATGGCAGTTAGAGCGAAAGTTATGGCGAAAAAAACTGCTTCAGCAGGGTGTTGTGCAAGATAATTTAGAGCATGCGCTAACGATCATTGAAACCGCTGTTACTAATATGTTACGTGATCCACGTGGCCAATGGATACTCTCAAGTGATCACTCTGATGCAAGAAATGAGTTTTCACTCTCCTTATCCAGTGACAATGAAATATTACGCTGTATTATTGATCGCACGTTTGTGGATAAACAGGGAGTGAGATGGATAATCGATTACAAAACTTCAGAATTATTAGCTGAAGATGAAACATTTTTTTTAGTTAAAGCTAAAGCTCGTTATACTGAACAGCTGCAAAATTATGCTAAGGTTATAAGATTACTTGAAAATAGACCGATAAAATTAGGCCTCTATTTTCCTCTATTTTCTGGATGGTGCGAGTGGGATTACCAACATTAACTTTTAAATTCAGCGTAAAACTGAACGTTCGAGCAAAATTCAAAAATTAGTCCTGAATAGTTACTTTATGGTTAGAAATTCACAAGAGGTGACAATGACGCAAAATATTACTGATAAATTAATAGTGGCTATTTCTTCTCGAGCGCTATTCGATTTAGACGAAAGTAATCTTGTTTTTGAAACAAAAGGGGTTGATGCCTATTCTAATTATCAAATAGAACACGAAAATGAAATTCTTCAGCCGGGAGTTGCTTTTTCCTTAGTGCAAAAATTTTTGAACTTGAATCAAGAATGCGCTCATGTTGAGGTGATTTTGCTTTCCCGTAATAGCGCTGATACTGGTTTAAGAATCTTCAATAGTATTCAACACTATAAATTAGATATTTCACGCGCTGTTTTCACCAGTGGTGAAAGTCCTTATCCCTATATCAAAGCATTTGGATCGCATTTGTTTTTATCAGCGAATACGGAAGATGTGCGCAAAGCGCTCGCCGCTAATTGTGCCGCCGCTACCATTCTTGCGGGGTGCAGTCATTTATCTCAAAGCGAACAATTACGCATTGCATTTGATGGCGATTCCGTTATTTTTTCGGACGAAGCAGAAAAAATTTACCAAGCCTCAGGTTTAACTGCCTTTACTCAAAGTGAGATCGAAGCCGCCCACACTCCTCTTTCAGGAGGCCCATTTAAGGGTTTTTTATCTGCCCTCCATCGATTGCAAAATCATTATGACATTAAGGATTCACCGATTCGCACCGCCTTAGTCACAGCAAGGTCAGCTCCCGCACATGAAAGAGTGATTAGAACCCTCCGAGCTTGGAACATTCGGATTGACGAAGCCATCTTTTTAGGTGGATTAGAGAAAGGAGAGTTCCTACATGCCTTCGGGGCAGATGTTTTTTTTGATGATCAAGAAGTGCACTGCCAATCAGCCAATAAGCACGTAACGACCGGGCATGTCCCGCACGGGATAGTAAATAGCTAAGTGCTTATACTGATTGACATTTTAAGTATTTCTCGTAAAATACAGCATTGTTTGACTAGAATTCATTGAGTATGACATTATTTTCATCAAACAGACCTAATAACTATTAATTTTTAACAAAACAAGAGAAGCTATGAAAATTAAAACAGAAAAGGCTTCCACGAAAGCGAGACACAAAGCTAATCCTTATCTCAAAATGCGGGTCCGTAAAGACGAGGACAACTTTAAAACTGCAGCACTTCTAGATAAAAACATTGTGCCGAGTGGCGTCGATCAGGGTGAGTTTGAACAACAAATACTTAATAAATTTAACGAAATTCCCGGCAACCGCCCCGTTGCTGAAGTAGGATCTCCTTCCAATACACCCCAAAAACGTCCAAAATATGTAATTAGTCCCGATGGGCATAAATATTTACTAGATAAATCGGTAGGATTTCTTTTAATTTATTCTAATGCCACGGTGACCGAAATTTCTAGGAATACTGTCCCACTAATCCCTGAAAACGTCCGTAATAACCTTGAAAATACTACAGCCCTGAAATTTGAAGCTATTACTATTACAAATGAACTCATAGAAGAAATGCTTGAGCAGCGTCGTAAGGGCCTCAAACGAGGAACTAACGGCATCCCAGATCAAAATTCAACCATGGTTAAGAAAGGAATTACCCCCCAAGAAGGAAGTGCGACGAAAAATGCTCAACAGCTTGGGCTTGCTGCTCCCGGTGAAATTTGGGAATGGCTGCATCTTATCCTTTTCTTTCTTAAAGGGAGAGCAGCGCAAAAGGTTCAGAATTTGACAGGCGGTACTAAGCACGCAAATACCGACATGATCTTTGCTGAAGATGAATTGCTTTACCTGGGCCAACATTTAGATGAAGAGATTTATCTGGTGGTTACACCGACCGAAATTGATCAAACTCACTTTGCTGATGAAATTAATTTTACAATAATTACTCCCAAATTTATCATTCCCTACTCAAAAGGTGACTATGAAACCGCAGCTGCATTAGGCAGTTTTACTGCGAGCGATGCATTAATTAATCGAGAGATTGCAGCAAAAGAATTTCGCAAAGCAATTGTCTACGGAGAACAACTTAAGCAGCACTATCCTATTTTAGGAGATATTCTTTGCATGAATATTTGTTTCACGGTAATTAGAGAAACGCGAAATTTAGAAGAAGCTAGCGATTATGGGGAGCTAGGTTTAGATTATATTTCATCTCTTGAAGCTCTAAAAAATGAGTCCTCTTCTCTACAATATCTTGAAATATCCGGCTGGGGTGAAACACTCATTCAAAATTATCAAGGAATTGATGGATTAATTGAGATGGGGCAGGAATACTTTGAGGGCCACGTTATGCAAAATAGTTCGTCATATAAAATGTGATGGTAGAGTATTTTTTTCGACGAGGAAGATTACAGCGCCGAGCGACGTATCGACGAGTTTTTACTTACATCACTTTGCAACATTCAGCAATTAAACTAGGACCCTGATAGATAAACCCAGTATACAACTGCACTAAATCCGCACCCGCTTCAATTTTAGTTTTTGCTTGATCAGCCGACATTATTCCACCACTTGCAATAATAGGAATTTGACCGTTGACAAGTTTTTTTAACTGGCTGAGTACCTGCGTGGATTTATCAAATAACGGTTGTCCGCTCAGACCACCGCTTTCGTTTGCATAGATACTATTTAAATTAATGCGATCTAATGTCGTGTTGGTTGCAATAATTCCATCTATTTTATTTTCTAAAAATGCCCCTGCCATATCAATAATTTCCTGAGAATTAAGATCCGGTGAAATTTTAATTATTAATGGGACATATTTATTGTGCTGATTAGCCAATTGATCTTGTCTTTTTTTGAGTTCGCCCAGCATAGATGTCAAATGTTCCGTGCCTTGCAGACTACGCAGCCCAGGGGTATTCGGGGAAGAAATATTTATCGTTATATAACTAGCATGAGCATACACTTTGTCTAAACAATACAGATAATCTTGAATGGCATTCTCTATTGCGGTGGTTGCATTTTTACCAATGTTTATTCCAAGTACACCTTGATATTTTTTTTTCTTAACTTGACCGACTAAATGATCAACACCTTTGTTATTGAATCCCATTCGGTTAATGATAGCCTGATCTTTTTCTAAGCGGAACATACGTGGTTTTGGGTTACCTGATTGGGGTTTCGGAGTAACGGTTCCTATCTCGATAAAGCCAAATCCTAATGAACCTAATACATCAATATAATCCCCATTTTTATCTAGGCCTGCCGCAAGTCCCACCGGGTTCTCAAAGGTGAGTCCCAAAAGTTTTCTGGGAGTGGAGGCAGCTTTAGTTATAAAATGATTTAGCAGCCCAATTTGCTCGAGTGACTTCATCGCTTTTAGTGAAAAATTGTGGGACAATTCTGGGTTTAAGAGAAATAGCAGAGAGCGAATTAGGTTGTAGTTCATCTCTAATCCTGAAGTGATAATGACGATCAGATATAGTAAGAGGGATAGAAACTATGTTGCAAGGATTAAATATACGCGGCGATGAAATATCAGAGCTGCTACGTCAAACAGTTCAAAATTTTGTGCGCGACGAAATTGCGCCGATTGCGACTCAAGTGGATCATGAGAATTCTTTTCCGCGCGATCTTTGGCCTAAACTCGGAGAACTGGGGTTACTGGGAATCACTGTCGAAGAAGAATTTGGCGGTTCCCATATGGGTTATATGCAACATGTCATTGCGATGGAAGAAATTAGTCGGGGTTCAGCTGCCATTGGTTTGAGCTATGGCGCCCATTCCAATCTTTGCGTAAACCAAATTCGACGATTTGGCACACCTGAACAAAAACAACGTTATCTGCCAAGATTATGCACAGGGGAACATGTGGGTGCCCTCGCCATGAGTGAATCTGGATCGGGCTCTGATGTTGTTAGCATGCGGCTTAAGGCAGAGAAAAAAAATGGCGTGTACATTTTAAATGGCACCAAAATGTGGGTGACCAATGGTCCCGATGCTGACATCCTCATTGTATATGCTAAAACCGATCCGCACGCCGGATCTCATGGCATCACCGCTTTCATTATTGAAAAAGAATATTCTGGATTTTCCACCGCACAAAAACTTGATAAATTGGGTATGCGAGGATCCAATACCTGTGAATTAGTTTTTGAAGACTGCGAAGTACCAGAAGAAAATGTGTTAGGTACTTTAAATGGTGGCGTGCGGGTATTGATGAGCGGCCTAGATTATGAACGTGTAATTTTAGCAGGCGGCCCCCTGGGCATTATGCAAAGTTGCCTAGATGTTGTTATTCCATACGTTCAAGAACGAAAACAATTTGGCAAAGCGATTGGAGAGTTTCAATTGATCCAAGGAAAATTGGCCGATATGTATAGCACGTTAAGTGCATGTCGCGCTTATGTATATGCTGTAGCAGATGCATGCGATCGCGGCACTATTTCGCGCCAAGATGCAGCGGGCGCTATCCTGTATGCCGCAGAAAATGCCACACAAGTTGCACTCGAAGCCATTCAATGTCTTGGCGGCAATGGCTATATAAATGAATACCCTACTGGCCGATTTTTACGCGATGCAAAATTATATGAGATAGGGGCAGGTACTTCAGAGATTCGTCGTGTTCTCATTGCACGAGAGTTGTTCAAAGAGTTTGAAAAGTAGCGAGGAAATTCATGACACAAGATATTTTTATTACCAGCGCAGTTCGCACCCCTATTGGGAATTTCCAAGGGTCATTAAAGGATCTCTCTGCAACTGATTTAGGTGCAATTGCGATTAAGGGTGCAATTGAACGTTCACATCTGTCGCTGAATGATCCACAAATGGTAATTATGGGATGCGTTTTACCTGCAGGTTTAGGGCAAGCGCCTGCAAGACAAGCCGCACTAAAGGCTGGATTGCCCACCAGTGTTGATTGTACCACTATCAATAAAATGTGTGGCTCGGGAATGAAATCAATCATGTTAGGGTTTGATATTTTAACAGCAGACTCTGCAGATATCATTATTGCAGGAGGGATGGAAAGCATGACCAATGCGCCCTACTTACTTCCAAAAGCACGTGCGGGGTATCGCTTAGGACATCAGCAAGTTATAGACCACATGTTTTTTGACGGTCTCGAAGATGCCTATGAAAAAAATACGTTAATGGGAGTATTTGCCGATAGATGTGCCGCAACCGAAAAATTTAGCCGTGAACAACAAGATAACTACGCCCTCACCTCTTTAAAAAGAGCATCGTTTGCGACTGAAAATAATATTTTTAAAGATGAAATAGTGCCGGTTACCTTAAACACCGCAAAAGGTGAGTTAATCGTAGAAATTGACGATGGCTATTCCAGTGCCAAACCCGAGAAAATTCCTCTACTTCGTCCAGCCTTTTCTCCAGAAGGAACCGTCACTGCAGCCAACTCTAGTTCAATTTCCGATGGCGCCGCGGCGCTGACATTAATGCGCAGAGCCACTGCAGAAAAAATGAACGTTCAACCTATCGCAAAAATATTGGCGCATGCGACGCATTCACAAGCACCGCATTTATTTACCACCGCACCTGTCTATGCGATTGAAAAATTATTGCATAAATTAAACTGGCAAGTAACTGAGGTAGACTTGTGGGAAATCAATGAAGCATTTGCCGTAGTTACCTTAAATGCAATAAAAGCATTAAACCTTCCCGAAGATAGAGTGAATATTCATGGCGGAGGTTGTGTACTGGGACACCCTATCGGCGCTTCAGGTGCTCGAATAGTAGTCACCTTGATTAACGCACTCAAACATCATAAATTAAAAAGAGGCGTCGCTGCATTGTGTATTGGCGGTGGAGAAGCTACTGCCATCGCCATTGAACTTATTTAATGAGAATAAACTATGCCAATAATTACTTCTTCCCTGAATACCAACAGTGACAATTTCCATGATAATACCCAAGCAATGTCAGAAATTGTGGATGAGCTTAAGACAATAATAGCCGACATCCAACAGGGGGGAGATGAAAAATCCAGACAAAGACATCTTGAACACGGCAAATTGTTACCCCGCGAACGAATTAATTACTTAATCGATAAAGGTTCGCCTTTTTTAGAATTCTCCCCATTAGCAGGATACGAATTATATGATGAAAAAGTGCCTGCAGGCAGCATCATTACCGGAATAGCGCAAGTGTCAGGACAAGAATGCATGATTGTCGCAAATGATGCTACGGTGAAAGGCGGCACTTATTACCCCATCACTGTCAAGAAGCATTTACGGGCCCAAGAAATTGCAGAACAAAATAATTTACCCTGTATTTATCTAGTAGATTCAGGCGGAGCATTTTTGCCAAAGCAAGATGAAGTATTTCCTGATAAAGATCATTTTGGTCGCATCTTTTATAATCAAGCTAACATGTCAGCAAAAAACATTCCGCAGATTGCAGTGGTAATGGGTTCTTGCACTGCTGGGGGCGCGTATGTTCCTGCCATGGCGGATGAATCAGTAATGGTTAAAAATCAGGCCACCATTTTTCTGGGTGGACCTCCCCTTGTTCGCGCAGCAACGGGCGAAGTAGTCAGCGCAGAAGAATTAGGCGGAGCAGATGTGCACTGCAGAATATCGGGCGTAGCAGATTATTTAGCTAACGATGATAAACATGCCCTCTCTATTGCAAGACAAATAGTGAGCAATTTGAATCGATCAAAAAAAATATCTCTCGACAGGGTTGAACCGAAAGAACCTCTCTACGATATCAAAGACTTATATGGGATTATTAATGTAGATCCACGCAAACCCTACGATATAAAAGAGATTATTGCGCGCATTGTAGATGGATCCGAATTTGATGAATTCAAAGCCTTATTTGGACCTAGCTTAATTTGCGGCTTTGCACGAATTTATGGCTATTTGGTAGGCATCATTGCCAATAATGGAATTTTATTTACCGAATCTGCTCTAAAAGGCACTCATTTTATAGAGCTTTGCAATGAACGACAAATCCCCCTAGTCTTCTTGCAAAATATTACGGGTTTTATGGTGGGTAAAAACTATGAAGCACAAGGCATTGCAAAACATGGCGCAAAAATGGTTATGGCGGTAGCATGCGCTAGAGTGCCTAAGTTTACTGTTATCATTGGAGGCAGTTTTGGAGCAGGCAACTACGCTATGTGTGGTCGAGCCTATGAACCTCGTTTTTTATGGATGTGGCCAAATGCTCGCATTTCTGTAATGGGTGGGGAACAAGCTGCTCATGTATTATCTCAAGTCACTCAAGACAAAAAGCTTAGACAAAACCTCGCTTGGAGCGATGCAGAAAAACAAGCATCCATGGATAAAATTAGGTCGCAGTATGAAACTCAAGGAAACCCCTACTATGCCAGTGCAAGGTTGTGGGATGATGGAATAATTGATCCGCTTGATACACGCAAAGTACTAGGCCTATCTATTTCGGCCTCATTAAATTCTCCTCTTCAAACTACTAAATACGGCATATTTAGAATGTAACGGAAAAAATATGAATAACGACACTGTCCTTGTAGATTATTATCCTGGTGGCATAGGCATGATCACGCTAAATCGCCCCGATCGTCATAATGCTTTTGATGACAAAATGATACTGCAATTAACTGCAGCATTATTGGATTTTAAAAAAGATAACAAAATTAAAATTGTTATCCTTTATGCAAGTGGTAAAAATTTTTCTGCCGGCGCTGATTTAGATTGGATGAAAAAAATGATCCAATATTCTGAAAAAGAAAATCTTGCAGATGCTATGCAGTTAGTAGAATTATTGAAAACATTATCTAATATGGAAAAAATCACAATTGCATTGGCAAAAGGAATTACCATGGGCGGTGGTGTAGGTTTATTAGCCTGTTGTGATATTGTAATTGCAGAAGAAGCAGCGCGTTTTTGTTTTTCCGAAACTAAATTAGGCTTAGTACCCGCTACCATTGCGCCTTATGTCATTCAAGCAATTGGTCCTCGCTTAGCAAAATATTATTTTTTAACCGCCAAAATTTTCACTGCTGTTGAAGCAAGAGACATAAAACTAGTGCATGACATTTGCAGTCAAGATGTTTTTTCGAATGGAATTAATCTAGCCAGGTCTTTGTTAAAAAACGGTCCACAATCTCTGCTTACTATAAAAAAATTGGTATCGCGTTTCAATTCTGTTGATGACGCTTTACTGAATGAAACAGCGCTTATTATTGCGCAAGTAAGAACCTCTGCTGAAGCTCAAGAAGGCTTAAGTGCTTTTCTTGAAAAACGTGACCCCGAATGGGCAAAGTCGAACGGGGGAGAATCAATCAAATGACACTATTTACAAAAATTTTAATTGCAAATCGTGGTGAAATTGCATGTCGCATAATGCGCACGGCAAACAAATTAGCCATTAAAACTGTTGCTGTATTTTCAGAACCTGATAGCGATGCACTGCATGTTAAAATGGCAGATGAAGCTTATCTCCTTGGTGGTCCTGCAAGTAAGGACAGCTATCTTAATATTGACAAAATAATCGCTATAGCAAAAAAAACGAACGCACAAGCCATCCATCCGGGATATGGTTTTCTCTCAGAAAATAGTGCGTTTGCTAAAGCATGCGAGGACGCAAATATTGTTTTTATTGGCCCCCACTCTGCTGCTATCAATTTAATGGCAAACAAAAATATTGCCAAAGAAGTGATGAACCAGCATGGAGTGCCGACGCTTCCTGGTTATTATGATGATAACCAGTCACTTGAAGGTTTAAAAAATGCTGCCAGCGAAATGGGCTATCCTGTTTTGTTAAAAGCCGTCGCTGGAGGTGGCGGTAAGGGATTACGCCTGGTCGACAATATTGATGAATTTGAGCCTGCTTACCACGCCGTGCGAAGAGAAGCCAAGGCCTTTTTTAATGATGAAAAAGTGTTAATAGAGAAGTACTTAGCGAATGCAAGACATGTAGAAGTTCAAGTTCTTGCCGATAAGCACGGCACCGTTCAGACGCTCATGACACGTGACTGTTCTATCCAGAGACGACATCAGAAAATTATAGAAGAAGCACCCGCGCCTAATATTTCGCCTGAATTAGAAGAAAAAATGTTAACGGCAGCGGTCACTGCTGCTAAGGCAATCCAATATACTAATGCGGGCACCATTGAGTTTTTACTACAAGATGATGCTTTTTATTTTATGGAGATGAATACTCGTCTTCAGGTAGAGCATCCTGTCACCGAGATGATATCTGGCATCGATATTGTAGAATGGCAGCTGCGCATCGCGGCAGGTGAGAAGTTATTTGCCACAGCAACTATCAAAGGGCATGCCATAGAAGCGCGTCTTAACGCTGAAGATCCGCAAAATAATTTCCTACCCTCCTCCGGTGCATTGCATTACTTTAAATTTCCCACTGATTTTTCGCAGCTTCGAATAGATAGTGGTTATGCACAAGGCGATATTGTTAATATCTATTATGATTCATTATTGGCTAAATTAATTGTATGGAGCGAAAATAGAAAATTAGCGATTAGATATTTACAGGCTGTTTTAGATGACACCTTTATTTTTGGTATAAAAACTAATATCCCATTACTGAAAAATATATTCAAAAATAAAAAATTCATTGAGTCGAATTTTAATACGCAATTTTTGCAACAAGAAGACTTCAGTCTACAGTCAACGATTCCTTCCGAAGTCGTTGCCATAGCGAGCTTATTTTTAATGCAGCACACAATTGAGCAAAACGTTACAAAAACTATGTCCAACGACAGCAATTCTCCCTGGAATATTCACAATGGCTGGCAGTTATATTTCCCCCCTTGTCTAACGTTTCATTTTGCAGATCACCTTACAGCAAGAGTTATTCAAGAAAAAAATAAATTCATCATACAGACTGATGACCAAAACCTTGAATGCAATCTAGTAAAGTTTTCTGCCATAACTGAGACGGTTTATGAACTCATAATGGTAGTAAGTGATCAGCTGTGGCAGGCTAAAATTTTTTGCCAAGGCGCTAAAATAGAAATTATTACCCAAGGTGAATACTATTTTCTAGCGCGGCAAGAAGCTACTATAGAAGAGGTAACTCATGAACATGAAGAACAACTATTGGCGCCTATGCCAGGAACAATTGTCGCGTTACTGGTAAATTCAGGACAAAAAGTAACTAAAGGTGACAAACTCATAGTCATAGAAGCCATGAAGATGGAGCATACTCTCTACGCACCGCGAGATGGAATTGTAAAACAATGTTATTTCAAAATGGGTGATTTAATCAAGGAAGGCTCAGAGCTTATTGAGTTTGAAGCCTAACATTTTCGGTATTTCACCGTGGCTTCAGACTCAGTAGAATTCTGTGGAGACATATCCATTTTAAATGGAAAAAAGCCCAATTTTTCTTGCGCTTCTGTTCCTAAGCGCTCACAAATTTCCTTCGCCATTATCCTGTTTAAACAAACAGTCAAATTAACACTGGGATTGGTTGGTGTTTCAAAAATTGCAAACTGTGCTCCTGGGAAAAGATTGGGTAATTTTTTAAAAACTGTCGCCACCAAAGCGCAAACAAACTTAGCATCCGAAGTTAGCAAAGGTTCAATTGCTAAGTCTGAAATATATACTAGGCGTTTAGACTGAGGACATTCCCCTGTTGAATATGCAGTTGCTATAAGTGTGGCGACTATCTTCTTATTTTTATGGATAGTAAAAATTGCAACTTTTTCTGAATCAATTTTGCGTTCGGTTGCTAAATAGCCATACTGTATTTGTTTTTCTTGTAATTCACCATCAGATAAATCCTGTTTCATATCTTCTAACATTTGCAGCTGAAATTGAGAAACTTCGAAACATCGTCCAGCGTTAGCAGATGATACACTGCCTTTTTTTTTCAATATCGAAAGCTGGTACTCTTCTTTTAAGAATGAGTTACCATTTTTTTCAACCATCACAAGGTCAGAGAATAAAAATCTATTATTTGATTCAATATTATTGGTATAGTTTCTCTTTGCTTTATTCAAGCTTGCGATGATTTCTCGACTGTTTGCATTTTTTGGATCAGTCACAATAAAATATGTATGTTGTTCTGATTCCTGAGTTTCTATTATTTTATCCAACTTGGGATATATTGATTTGATATCTATAATTAGGGTTTCAAGGTAAACAAATGTAATTGAGTCCAATGAATTCCGGATAATCGTAAAATCAGTTTCCCTAACAACTTTAAAAGGTGATCTATTTTCAATAAAGGGTTTCATAGAGAATTTATCATAAATATCATTAGGTAGTGCATTCAAAGACTGGATAGAATAGAAAGTTGGATTCCGTTTCATGGTCCAAACACAAAGCGTCGATAAAGCGGGTGGCACATATTCTACGGGACGCATTATTAAATTTTTGAATTTTTCAGCATTGTAGCTCGATGGATTGGTAAAGAAGAATTCAGTAATTGAAGTGACAACCTCAGGATCAAACCGATTTAGGTCATTAATGAATGCGAGCACTTGATATAATTTGTCTCTTTGTAGACAAGAAAATGCTATTTCGCTGTTATCTAGATTTTTTTTATCAAGGATTGATATTTTAGCTTGAACCAAAGCTTGAGTTAATTTCTCAATGACGGCGTCCTTAATAGATATCACCACATCTCGAAGTACAAGATCATTATTCACGTTTCTTAGTTCAACAATATAAAAACTTTCAACCCAGAGACATCTAGTATTTCTTAAATTATTATTATTGAGGATGTTGTTGCCAAATTTAACACTTACTTGTCTAGTTTTCGGAGAGTTTTGGAAGTCACGATAGCTGTCATCTTTCCACATGTACGCATAATTAGGGGTATAGTCATAAATTTTAAACCAATTTGGCACTGTCTCGCCTCATTATAGGGTTTGGAATATTGCATTGTATTTACCAACCAGAGATAACTAATATGGTTTTATTTCTGCAGGGAAAACCGCTCATTTTACTCTTTAAATATTAAATAAATATTAAGCGACATGCTCTAACAGCGATTTGCGAATTGCCTCACAATTAATGTTACCGAAGGGTGTAAGAAAATAGGCTAAAAAGCATTCGTTGCCTCATATTTACTGTTACCGAGTAAGTAGGAGTCAACGATGAAAAAGCGACCTAAGAAGCTGCACCCTATTGACCAGTTACAGCGAGTTTATATCTACTCGAAGCGCCGATCCCTCAAAACCCAGATTTTAGACAGGCTCTGCGAGGAGTATGGCTTACATCGAAAATCCGTTGTTAGAAGACTAAATCAGATAGATAAACCTAAAAAGCAACGTACTGGTCGAAAGACTAATTATGTGTCGGATGTCTTATTAATGCCTCTTAAGGAGATATGGCTAGCAACGGATTTAATGTGTGGCAAGAGGCTCAAACATGCCATACCGCTATGGCTACCGTTTTATGAGTCAACATCTGAACCGTTGCCAAAAAAAATTAAATCACAACTG
The DNA here is from genome assembly GCA_013697705.1 of Gammaproteobacteria bacterium. Taxonomy (NCBI): domain Bacteria; kingdom Pseudomonadati; phylum Pseudomonadota; class Gammaproteobacteria; species Gammaproteobacteria bacterium. The sequence continues at coordinate 126,141 of JACCWJ010000002.1, forward strand.
CTCGCAATGAGTCCAGCCACAATTGATCGCTTGTTAAAGTCAGTAAAGATAAAAACTAAAAGACATGGTTTATCGGGTACTAAGCCAGGAAGACTTTTAAAAAATCAAATTGAAATAAAGACAGATCACTGGGACGTTACACAGCCTGGGTTTATAGAAGCAGATACCGTTGCCCATTGTGGAAATAGTACCGCAGGAGATTTTGTTTGGAGTATCACTTTAACGGATATTAATAGTTGCTGGACCGAGATTCGAGCGACTTGGAACAAGGGAGCAGAGGGGGTCACTGAACAAATCAAAGATATAGAATGCAATTTACCCTTTATTTTAAGGGGTTTTGACTGTGATAACGGCAGCGAGTTTTTGAATTGGCATTTGATTCGTTATCTCAAAGAACGTGAAAAAAACGCTGTTCAAGTCACACGATCAAGGCCCTATCGTAAAAATGACAACGCACACGTAGAGCAGAAAAATTGGACGCATGTACGTCATTTGTTTGGTTATGATCGATTTGATAGCCCTTGTCTTGTCGCTATGATGAATGATCTGTATAAAAATGAATGGTCATTATTAGTAAATTATTTCTACCCAAGCATGCAGCTTGAAACAAAGATAAAAGTTAATTCTAAATACAGGAGGAAATATTACGAACCAAAAACACCTTATCAACGATTAATAGAATCTGACTATGTAGATAAAAAAATGAAAGCATTGCTGAAAAGACGTTTTAAGACCCTCAATCCTTTTGAGCTTAAAAAAGCGATCGAAACTAAGCTAAAAAAGATATTTCATTTTGTGAAAATCTCCAATAATGTCCGGCAACGAATATAAAGGAAAAAATAAAGTTATTAAATACCTGTGGACTTCATTAATAGTGTGGATAACTAAAAAAATAATTGATAAGCTCAAAGTAATAAGCCTCAAATAGTTATTCACACTATTAATGAGGGCCCACAGGCAACAGCAGGCAGATAGTTACATTATTAACAAACAAATTGGGTAACCTCAATTGTGAGGCAACGATTCTCTTCCTTCGGTAACACTTTTCAATGAGGCAACGCGT